>NZ_JBHUYG010000080.1:0-20970 GCF_042668795.1 Pedococcus sp. NPDC057267
CGCACGAGGCGCGGGCCCGCTGGTGGGCACTGCACGACCGTCCCGCAGCGAGGCAGGACCGCGGCTCAGTGGTTGTTGAGGTACGTCTGGAGCGCGCTGACGGTGGCGCGGTCGAGGGTGTGGGAGCCGTTCTGGCGCGCACCGATCGTCGCCTGGAGTGCGCGGACCGTCTTCGGCCCGATGATGCCGTCGGGGACGGAACCGACCTTGCGCTGCAGGGCGCGGGCGTCAGCTCGGGTCAGGTCACCGTCGACCCGGGCACCGACCCAGCGCTCGATGGCGGCGTTGGTCTTCGGGCCGCGGATGCCGTCGACGACGAGCTTCGCGGCGGGGGCGGCGGTGGTGGCACGGCGGACCGGGGAGCTGCGCACCGCGGACCGGGAGACCGTGACGTCACCGGACGAGGTCGCGCCCGCGCCGGCGGCGCCACCGTTGGCGCGCGTCAGGCCGGCCCGCGCACCGCAGGTGGGCCACGCGCCGGGGCCCTGCGAGGCGAGGACACGCTGGGCGACGGTGATCTGCTCGCTCTTGCTGGCGAGGTCGGCACGGGCCGCGTACCGGCCGCCGCCGTAGGCGCTCCAGGTGCCCGCGGAGAACTGCAGGCCGCCGTAGTAGCCGTTGCCGGTGTTGATGTGCCAGTTGCCACCGCTCTCACAGGCGGCGACGCCGTCCCAGACGGAGCCGGCGGCGGAGGAGGAGCCGGCGGTCACGACGCCACCGGCGACGGTGGCGGCACCGGCGACGGCGACACCGGCGACGCGGCGGCGGATCGGCTTGGGCTTACGGGCGGAGTGCTTGGGGGCATAGAACATTCCGGGGGGTCCTTCCTGACCTGCGCCTTCGAGGTGAGCTGTCGGGTTCGGGCCGTCAGGTGCCCGGCCGGCCGGAGCCGGCTTCACCCCGAGGCCGCCGTGGCGACCGAGGTGGTTCCCCCGCCCTCGTCGTGCCCGGGCTGGTGCCCGGCAGGACCCCCACCTGACGAGGCTCGGCGCGGTGGGGGTGCAGTTGCTGTGTGGGTATGCCGTGTGCAGTTGTGGCGGCGCCGCGAAGCGCACTCGACCACGGTAGATAGGTCACGGGACGGTCACAAGCCGATGGCGGCATATCAGCCGAACGGCTGATGACTTATCTGGACCGGACGCGCCTTTTCTGGACAATTCGCCGGTCGAAGGGCGCGCCCAGGTAGTCCCCGAGCACGCTGCCCGCGGCGATCGCGAGAAGCACGGCCATCGCCCCGAGCAGAGTCGTGAGACCGCCCTGCAGCGACAGGGCACCCGAGTCGGCCTTGGAGCCGTTCACCATCTCGTAGAGGCCGCGGAAGATCGCCAGACCGGGCAGCAGGCCGTACGACGCCGGCACGACCAGCACCATCGCCGGTGCGCGCAACCACTGCCCCAGCACCCGGCCGAGCACACCCAGCACCGTCGCGGCCGCCCCCGCCGCGGCCAGCGGCCCGAGCCCGTCGACCTTGCTGACGAGGAGCGAGACGATGCCTGCCACCGCGCACAGCAGTCCGGCCCACACCACCAGCCCCCGGCGGCTGCGCAGCGACAGGGCCCCCGCGAGCCCGACCACGAACGCCCCGGCGAGTGCGGTGACGACGGGGGCGGAGTACTGCCGCGTGGACACGATCGAGGGGTTGACCAGCCTCAGGTCGAGCGCGTGCGTGATCGCGAGCGTGACCGCCAGCCCGGTGGCCACCCCGAGGATGATGCCCGCCGTCGTGAGGAAGACCCCGAACATGCGGCCTGCACCGGTCACGGAGTAGCCGGAGATGGCGTCCTCGAACGCCGACGCGACCGTCCGCCCCGGCAGGAGGACGGTGATCCCGCCCGCCACGACGTAGGCGAACTCGGTCGAGGACACCGGCACCCACCCGGCCACGCCCAGGCTGAAGGCCCCCCACGCCACCGCGGTCGCGAGGAACCCACCGACCGCGCACTGGTAGAAGTCCGGGAGGCCGGCCTTGCCCAGCGAGCGCGCGGCATACCCGACGAGCAGTCCCGCGCCCCCGGCGACGACGGCGGCCATCGTCCCGGCGCCGAGCATCACGGCGATGGCGGCCGCCAGCACGCCGAGGGCGCCCCGCACGGCCCAGCGCGGCCAGAACCGGGGGGCCCTGCGGATCTCGCGCAGGCGTGCGGCCGCGGCCTCCCGGTCGTAGCTGCCGGCCACGAGGTTCTCCACGAACTCGTGCACCGCCGCCAGCCGGGCGAAGTCGCGGGTCGAGGACCGGACGACGCGCAGCATCGTCAGCGGCACCCCGGACGGCGAGGTGCACTGCACCAGGAGGGACTGCAGCGTGATGTCGACCTCGAGGTTGTCGAGCCCGGCGGCCGCAGCGACCGCCACGACCGACGCCTCCACCTGGGGCGCCCCGGCGCCGCAGCGCAGCATCAGCTCACCGACCCGCAGCGCCAGGTCGAGCGACGCGCGCGCCTCGCGCTCCTCGGCGACCGCCTGGCGCACGCGCGCGTTGCGGTACGGCGTGTGGCGCAGCGAGTCGACCATCGAGACGGTCTCGGTGACCTCCTCGCCCCGCCAGATCCGGCTGTGCCGCAACGCGGGTCGGCGCGGTCGCGCCGGACGTGTCCCGTCGGTCATCAGCGGAGCGCGACCCCGCTCGGCAGCAGCCCAGCCGGCGACTGACCGGGCCACCAGTCGGGCTGGCCCGCGTGCTGCAGGCTCCACAGCGCACACCCGGCCGCGGCGACGAGCGACACGGCCACGACCACCTGCGCGGCCCGCGGACTCCGGCTCACCCCACGGACGATGCTGCGCGAGCCCCGGCGCAGGCCGGACCCGCCGGGACCCCACCACGCCATGAGGACGGCGAGCGCGCCGCCCACCGCCAGGGGCAGGGCCGCCTGCGGCTGGGGGGAACCTCCGACGACGGCGACCGTCGCGAGCGCGGTGCTGAACACGGCGCACACCCCCACGACGAGCGGCAGCAGGGCACCTGCCACGGTCGCCACGGCGCCCACGACGACGTGCCACGGGCTGGCCACGACCGCGAGCGGCACGTCGGAGCGCCGGCGGCCGTGGTGGTAGCGGCGCACGACGATCGAGGTGACGGACCGGTCGGCGGTGCGGGCTGCCCAGGACCAGAGAAGCACGACGACTCCGGCGACGACGGGGAAGACCGCGGTCGCCGCGACGACCGCCACGAGCATGGCCAGCAGGGTGCCGGTCCGCTGGGGACGGTCGATGCGCGGGTCTGGCTCGCCCGGGCCGCCCTGCCAGGCCGCCTGCCAGTCCGAGGACTCCTGGTCCTCGCCCCACGGCACGAGGTCGCCAGGCTGGTCCCACGCCTGCTGCTGCGGGTCGACCTGACCGCGGTACCACTGCCCCGCCTGCTGCGCCGGGGGCTGGAAGCGGGGAGCGGCCGCGGGCTCTCCCAGCGAGCCAGCGACGGCGCCCGGAAGGCCGGCGCCCGGAAGGCCGGCACCCGGCCCGACCTCGGGGCGCTCCCACCGCGCCGTGTGACGCTGCTCGAGCACCTGGGTCCCGCGGACCGGCTCGGGCAGCGCCTCGGTGACCGGCTGGCCCGAGGCATACCGCTCGAGCGCGTCGAGGACCTCGTCGATGTCGGGGCGCTCGCGCGGCACCGGCGACAGCGCGGCGTGCAGCAGGGGCGCCAGCCGGGGGTCCACGCCCGACAGGTCGGCCTCGCCCCGGCTGACCCGTGACAGGACGAGGTCCATGGGTCCGCGGCCGAACGGCGGGGCGCCGCTGGCGGCGAAGGCCAGGGTCGCCGCCCAGCCCCACCAGTCGGTGGCCTCGGTGACCGGGGCACCCTCGACGACCTCGGGTGACAGGTAGCCGGGCGTGCCCATGACGAGCCCTGTCATCGTGATGCGCACGTCGTCCGCCACGTGCGCGATCCCGAAGTCGATGAGGACCGGCTCGTCGTCGAGCATGAGGACGTTGCCGGGCTTGAGGTCGCGGTGGATGACGTCTGCGGAGTGGATCGCGTCGAGCGCCTCCGCCAGGCCCCGACCGAGGCGCAGCAGCTGCTCGCCCTGCACCGGGCCGTGGTCGCGGACGACCTCGTCGAGCGGGGGTCCGGGCACGTAGCGCGTGACGAGGAACGGCCGCTCGCCGTCGAGGTCGGCGTCGATGACGGTCGCCACCCGCGGGTCCTCGATCCGGCGCAGCACGTCGACCTCGCGCGCCAACCGTGCCCGCGCGTCGCGGTCGTGCGCGACGTGGGGCCGCAGCAGCTTGAGCGCCACGGCACGGCCGTGGGGGTCCAGCGCGAGGTGGACCACACCCATGCCGCCCTCACCGAGCTGGGAGATGACCCGGTAGGGGCCGATGCGGGTCTGGTCGGGCAGCCCGCGGCCGCCGTCGCTCCCCTGGATGGCCTCGGTGGTCACCCTCACTACGGTAAGGGACCGGGCCGGAGGTTTCCGTGAGGCTGCGGCTCGGGCGCCTCCCCGCTCGACGCGGCCGGGGCCCGGGGCCGTGCCGCCCCGGGACGCAGCAGGGGGCGCAGCACGGGGCGCGGGTGGCTACTGCTGGATGTACCCGACGAGCTGGTCGCGCTCGGCCTGCAGCTCGTCGATCCGGTTCTTGACGATGTCGCCGATGCTCACGATCGCGTGCAGCCGGCCGTCGACGACGACGGGCACGTGCCGGATGCGCTTGTCGGTCATCGTGCGGGCGAGGTCCTCGATGGGGGTGTCGGGGTCGCAGGTGGTGACGTCGGAGGTCATGATGGCGGAGATCGCGGCCTTGACCACGGACGGGCCGTCGCTGTGCAGGTGCCGGACCACGTCGCGCTCGCTCACGATGCCGACGACGCCCTCGCCGTCCTCGCTCACCACGACGGCGCCGATGCGGTGGTCGGCGAGCAGCTGCAGCAGCCGCTCCACGGTCTCGTCGGGACGGATGGTGACGACGTCGTCACCCTTGCGGCGCACCACATCCGAGATCCTCATGCACAGACGGTAGACCCGCGCCACGAGCGACCGCTAGGGGAAGCCGCATAGGCTGGAGGCCGACTACGACCCCGTGGAAGTGAGTGCCGTGCCCCGCAGCCGCAAGACCTTCGACCTGGTGGTCGCTGCCAACCGACTGCCCGTGGACCGGGTCGTGGAGCCCGACGGCACCTCCTCCTGGCGCACCAGCCCCGGCGGCCTGGTGACCGCGATGGAGTCGGTCATGAAGGGCCGGGACGGTGCCTGGGTCGGGTGGGCCGGCGAGGCCGGAGACGCCCCGGAGCCGTTCACCGAGCACGGCATGTACCTGCGCCCCGTCCCGCTGTCCGCGGAGGAGGTCGCCGAGTACTACGAGGGCTTCAGCAACGACACCCTGTGGCCGATCTACCACGACGTCATCGTCCCGGCGTCCTTCCACCGCCAGTGGTATGCCGCCTACGAGCGCGTGAACCGCCGGTTCGCCGAGGCCGTCGCCGAGGTCGCCGCTCAGGGCGCGACGGTGTGGGTGCACGACTACCAGCTGCAGCTGGTGCCTGCGATGGTGCGCGAGCTGCGGCCCGACGTGCGCATCGGCTGGTTCGACCACATCCCCTTCCCGCCGGTCGAGCTGTTCGCCCAGCTGCCGTGGCGCAAGGCCCTGCTCGAGGGACTCTTGGGAGCCGACTACCTCGGCTTCCAGCGCGTCGCCGACGCGCAGAACTTCGTCCGTGCCTGCCGCCAGCTGCTCGGCCTGCCCACCAAGGGCGACGTCGTGGCCGTCTCCCGTGCCGAGGACGCGCGCCGCGTGCGTGCCAGCGCCGTGCCGATCTCGATCGACTTCGCCGGGCTGGAGGAGAACGCCAGGCGTCCCGAGACCGCCGTGCGCGCCAAGGAGATCCGCGAGTCCCTGGGCAACCCCAAGACGCTGATCCTCGGCGTCGACCGGCTCGACTACACCAAGGGCATCGGCCACCGGATCAAGGCCTACGGCGAGCTGCTGGCCGAGGACAAGGTCGCCCCGCCGGACGAGGTCTTCGTCCAGGTCGCGACACCGAGCCGCGAGCGCGTCGAGGCGTACCAGACGCTGCGCCAGGAGATCGAGGGTGAGGTCGGGCGGCTCAACGGCGAGTTCAGCCGCATCGGCGCCCCTGCCGTCCAGTACCTGCACCACTCCTACCCGCGCGAGGAGATGGCCGCCCTCTACCTCGCCGCCGACGTCCTGCTCGTGACGCCCCTGCGTGACGGCATGAACCTCGTGGCCAAGGAGTACGTGACGTGCCGGTACGACGAGGGCGGCGCGCTCGTGCTGTCCGAGTTCACCGGCGCGTTCCACGAGCTGCACCAGGCGTTCGTGGTCAACCCGCACGACATCGCCGGCCTCAAGCAGACGATCATGCGGGCCATCGAGACCCCCGACAAGGAGAAGCGTCGGCTCATGCGCGCCATGCGCCGACGCGTCGCCGACCACGACGTGCAGCGCTGGGCGGCGCGCTTCCTCGAGAACCTCGAGAACGCCCCCGAGCGACCGCAGCGGACGGCCCGCGAGCAGCGCGCCGACGAGGCCCACGCCGCTGCCGACCGCACCGCGCGGGACCGGCACAACGCCACGCGGCCCTCGGTCGCCCGCTGATGGCACTGCCCCCCGCGCTCGCCGAAGCGCTCACGACCGCCGCGCGTGCGAGGTCGCTGGTCGTGGCGACCGACTTCGACGGCGTCCTCGCGCCGCTGGTCCTCGACCCGTCGACCTCGCGACCCCTGCCGGGCACGGTGGAGTCCCTGCGCGGGCTGGCCGGGATGCCGGACACGTATGCCGCCGTGGTGAGCGGGCGCGACCTCGCCACCCTGTCCGCGCTGACCGGGATCGAGGACGGGGCGGTGACGCTCATCGGCAGCCACGGTGCGGAGTCCAGCGCCGAGGCCGCCGGCGGCGAGCTCGACGAGGAGGAGCGCGAGACGCTCGCGCGGCTCACCGCCGACCTCGAGCAGCTGCGCAGCGAGCTGCCCGACGTGCGCCTGGAGACCAAGCCGAGCGCCGTGGTCGCCCACACCCGGGGGATGGACGCGGACGCGGCGGCCCGGGCCGAGGAGTCCGTGGTCGAGGTCGCCGCGCGCCACGACGGGGTGCGCGTCATGCGGGGCAAGCACGTCGTGGAGATGAGCGTCCACGATGCCGAGAAGGGGACCGCCCTCGCCGGCCTGCGGGACCGCGTGGGCGCGGACGCCCTCGTCTACTTCGGCGACGACGTCACCGACGAGGACGTCTTCACCCGCTTGGGCGACGGCGACGTGGGCGTCAAGGTCGGGGACGGCGACACGGCCGCCGGCTGGCGCGTCGAGGAACCCCGGGACGTCGCGGACGCCCTGGCCCTGCTGGCCGACCTGCGCCGCTCACGCTGAGGCACGCCGCGAGCGCTGGGCCCTTCGCTGCCCGTCGGGCCGCTGGGTACCCGGTCGGCCAGGTGGCCGCGGCGAACGGCGGTCAGCGGCCGGGTGCTGCCCCCGTGGAGCCGCGGACGACGAGCTCGGGCCGGAAGACGTACTCCGCCCGCGGGGCCGGTTCCCCCGCGATCTCGTCGAGCAGGGCCCGCACCGCGGCCTCGGACATGGCCTGCACGCTCTGGCGCACGGTCGTCAGCGGCGGGTCGGTGAACGGGATGAGCGGGCTGTCGTCGTACCCGACCACGGAGAAGTCCTCAGGGACGCGCCGACCGGCTCGGCGCGCGGCCCGGATCGCCCCGAGGGCCATCAGGTCCGAGCCGCAGACCACGGCCGTGCACCCGCGCTCCATGAGCCGGGCCGCCGCCGTGTCGCCGCCCTCGACGGAGAACAGCGTGCGCTCGATGAGCTCCTCGACGTCGTCGCGGCCGAGCAGCGAGCGCATCGATCGGCGGAAGCCCTCGATCTTGCGGATGACCGGCACGAACCGGTCCGGGCCGACCGCAAGGCCGATCTGCGTGTGCCCGAGCTGGACGAGGTGGGACAGCGCCAGGTCCATCGAGGCGACGTCGTCGTTGGAGATGAAGGGCGCGTCGATGCCCTCGTGGTAGCCGTTGACGAGCACGATCGGCAGCCCGCGCTCCCGCAGCGCGGTGTACCGCTCGGGGTCGGTGGTCACGTCCGCGTGCTGCCCCGACACGTAGATGATGCCGGCCACGCCCCGGTCGAGCAGCATCTGCACGTACTCGTCCTCGTGCACACCGCCGGGGGTCTGCGTGCACAGGACCGGGGTGAACTGGTGCCGGGCGAGGGCCGTCTCGATGATCTGGGCGAACGCCGGGAAGATCGGGTTGGTCAGCTCCGGGACGACCAGCCCGACCAGGTCGGCGGTCTTGCGCCGCAGCCGGGACGGCCGGTCGTAGCCGAGGATGTCGAGGGAGGTGAGCACCGCCTCACGGGTCGTCTCGCTGACGCCGGGCTTGCCGTTGAGCACCCGGCTGACCGTCGCCTCGCTGACCTCCGCGTGTGCCGCGATGTCGGCCAACCTCGCCTTCATGCGCAAAACCTAGCAAGGCCGTGCAAGAAATTTCAGGAACACGGGCGAACGGTCCGGCCCCCGGACGGGCACCGCGGACATGTAAACGTTTCCACCATGCGGGACCGCCGAGCCCGGACAGTGGTCAAAACGTTCCCCGTCGGTCAGACTGAGCGCACCCGCGCACACCGATGTCCGCGGGCGCTCCACCTTTACAACGGATCGTCCGGCACGTTCCTGCCGGTGAAGGAAGGCAAAGACGCCATGGCAACTGTGAAGTTCGACGAGGCCACCCGCCTCTACCCGGGCAACGACAAGCCCTCGGTCGACCGGCTCAACATCGACATCGAGGACGGCGAGTTCCTCGTCCTCGTCGGCCCGTCCGGCTGCGGCAAGTCCACCTCCCTGCGCATGCTCGCGGGTCTCGAGGAGGTCAACGCCGGCAAGATCTGGATCGGCGACCGCGACGTCACCAACCTGTCCCCCAAGGACCGCGACGTCGCGATGGTGTTCCAGAACTACGCGCTCTACCCGCACATGACGGTGGCCGACAACATGGGCTTCGCGCTCAAGATCGCCGGCGTCGACAAGGCCGAGATCCGCAAGCGCGTCGAGGAGGCCGCCAAGATCCTCGACCTGCAGCCCTACCTCGAGCGCAAGCCGAAGGCCCTGTCCGGTGGCCAGCGCCAGCGCGTCGCCATGGGTCGCGCGATCGTCCGCTCCCCGCAGGTGTTCCTCATGGACGAGCCGCTGTCGAACCTCGACGCCAAGCTCCGCGTCCAGACGCGCACCCAGATCGCCTCGCTCCAGCGCCGCCTCGGCGTCACCACCGTCTACGTCACCCACGACCAGGTCGAGGCCATGACCATGGGCGACCGCGTCGCGGTCCTCAAGGACGGCATCCTGCAGCAGGTCGACACCCCGCGGCGCATGTACGACCACCCGAACAACGTCTTCGTCGCCGGCTTCATCGGCTCCCCGGCCATGAACCTGCTCGACGTCGACATCGCCGACGGCGGCGTCACGGTGGGCGGCTCGCAGATCCCGATCGAGCGCGACCGCCTCAGCGGGGCCTCGAGCAAGAACGTCACCTTGGGCGTGCGTCCCGAGGACCTCGAGCTCACCTCCGAGGGCCAGGGCATCCCGGTCACCGTGGACGTCGTCGAGGAGCTCGGCGCCGACGCGTACATCTACGGCTCGACCAAGGCGCACCAGCACGTCGACGAGGAGGACAGCGACGCGCCGGAGAAGCCGTTCATCGCCCGCGTCGACGGCCGCCGTCCCCCGGCCAAGGGCGAGACGGTGTTCCTGGCCCCCAAGGCGGGCCACGTGCACCTCTTCGACGCCGGCAGCGGCGAGCGCCTCGGCGACTGACCGCCCGATTCCGTATGCCGTGTGGCCGGCTCCCGCACCGGGGGCCGGCCACATGCGTCGTGCCAGGAGGCTGACCACCCATGGCCCTGTCCATCACCGCCTCGCGCCCCGACCCGGCGCTGCTCGACCTCCCCTGGGACCTGCCGCTCGAGACCTGGCCCGAGGAGTACCTCGCCGCGCTCCCCCGCGGCATCTCCCGCCACGTGGTCCGCTTCGTCAAGCTCTCCGGCCGCGTCCTGGCCATCAAGGAGATCAAGGACGAGCTGGCCACCCGCGAGTACCAGATGCTGCGGATGCTCGACCGGCTGGACCTGCCCACGGTCGAGCCGTTCGGCGTCGTCAGCGGCCGCGTCGGCCGCGACGGCGAGCCGCTCGACGCGTGCCTGGTGACGCGGCACCTGCAGTTCTCCCTGCCGTACCGCGCGCTGTTCAGCCAGTCGCTGCGCGCGGACACCTCCACCCGGCTCATCGACGCCCTCGCCGTGCTCCTGGTCCGCCTGCACCTCACCGGTTTCTGGTGGGGTGACGTGTCCCTGTCCAACACCCTGTTCCGGCGCGACGCCGGCGCGTTCGCGGCATACCTCGTGGACGCCGAGACCGGTGAGCTGCACCAGTCGCTCACCGACGGGCAGCGCGAGCACGACCTCGACATCGCGCGCGTCAACATCGCCGGCGAGCTGATGGACCTCGAGGCCGGCGGCATGCTCCCCGAGGGGGCGGACCCGATCGACACGTCCAACCAGATCGTCACGCGGTACACCGAGCTGTGGGCCGAGCTCACGGGCCAGGAGCGGTTCGAGCGCGGCGACCGCTGGCGCGTGGACGAGCGCATCCGCCGGCTCAACGAGCTCGGCTTCGACGTCGACGAGCTCGCCATCTCGACCGACTTCGACGGCACGCACATCCAGATCCAGCCCAAGGTCGTCGACGCCGGCCACCACTCGCGACGCCTGTTGCGGCTCACCGGGCTCGACGTCGAGGAGAACCAGGCCCGCCGGCTGCTCAACGACCTCGACTCCTACCGGGCGGGCACGGACCGCCAGAACGACGACGAGGAGATCGTCGCCCACGACTGGCTGGCGAGGATCTACGAGCCCGTCACGCGCAGCGTGCCGCGCGAGCTGGCGGGGAAGCTCGAGCCGGCGGAGCTGTTCCACGAGGTGCTCGAGCACCGCTGGTACATGTCCGAGCGCGCCGGGCACGACGTGCCCATCGAGGACGCCATCGCCGACTACGTCGCGACGGTGCTGCCCGGCAAGCCGGACGAGGCCACGGTCGTGGGGGTGGACACGGTCGAGATGCCGGTGCTCGCGATGTTCGACGACGAGCGGACGAGCCCGACCTGAGCGAGTCCTGACCGCCCCCGGGCCGCGCCCGCGGTCGCTAGGCTGGCGCGCGACGTCCGACGAGCAGGGGGATCCCGTGACCGACCAGCCCACGCACGACCAGGAGCCGGCGCAGGGGTACCCGCCGGCCCCCCAACAACCGGGGTACGCACAGCAGCCGGTGTACGCACAGCAGCCCGGGTACCCGCAGCAGCCGGGGTACCCCCAGGGTCCGGCGTTCCCCCAGGCGGCCGCACCGTCCCAGCCGTGGGGACCGCTCGCCGGCTGGGGCACCCGGGTCGCAGCGTCGCTGCTCGACGCGCTGCTCTCGCTCGTCGGCCTCGTGTTCTACGCCGTCGGCGTCCCGCTGGTCGTCGCCGCCGCTCCCCACAACTCGTTCGACTCCACGACCGGCACCTACACCACCACCGGGCAGGCCAACACCGGGCTGATGGTCCTCGGCATCGCGTTCATCGGGCTCGGCGCCCTCACGATCATCGCGATCCAGCTCTGGAACCGCGTGTTCCGGATGGGTCGCACCGGCCAGAGCGTCGGCAAGAGGGTCATGGGGATCCGCCTCGTCGAGGAGCACACGGGCCGGCCGATGGGCGCGGGCATGTGCTTCGTGCGCGAGATCGCGCACACGCTCGACCAGTTCTTCTACCTCGGCTACCTCTGGCCGCTGTGGGACCCCAAGCGCCAGACGTTCGCGGACAAGATCCTGTCCACGGTCGTGGTCGAGGTCCCGAAGTCCTGAGCCGCGCTGCCGGACATGCGCAGGGGGCCCCGGATGCGCCGGGGCCCCCTCCGCGAACGATGGCTCAGTACCGCGGGGCCGACTGCGCCTCGTAGTACTGCGTCGACTCGGGCCGGTAGAGCAGGAAGATGATGTAGGCGCCCAGCAGGAGGTTGACCAGGGCGACCACCAGGCTCAGCACGGGCGGGTGCTGCAGCAGGCTGCTGAGGGTGCTCAGGACGCTCAGACCGAAGAAGACCGTCGCCACGATCCGGGCCCACTTGCGGCCCTTGCCGTTGGCCCAGGCCATCCAGAGCCACAGCCCCACGCCGATGAGTCCGACGACGACGGAGACACCGACGGCGAGACCGACCGCGGCGTCGACCTGGCTCGCCGTCATGGGCGCGCTGGAGCTGTTCGATGCCTTCTCGACCGCGCTGCGGATCGTGTCCCGCATCGTGACGGTGAGGACCATCCCCAGGAGGCTCAGCACCGCCCCGACGTACATGAGCTTGACGGCCAGGTCGATGGATGCGGGCCGGCTGACGGGCGCAGCCGGGGGCGGGACGCCGGGGCCCGGCATCGACCCCATCTGCGGGTACCCGTCGCCGCCCGTCCCTGGGGCGCCCGGCGGTGGAGGCGGCGGCGTGATGCTCTGGTCAGACATGACAGTCCCTCCCTCGGGCCCACCCCCACTGGGCGTGCCTTGTCGCCAACGCTAGCGAAGAATCGCACACTTTCGGTGGGATCGAGCACCCGCGTGGCGGCCGCACTGGCGGACGCCAGGAGCCTCACCACCCCGCAGTCGGCCTCGAAGCACGTCGGCGGGTCCCTGGGAATGGACCTCCGCCTCAGGCCGCATCTTCACGTCACCCCCCTTCTGATCCAGGACGGCGGTTGGACGTCATCGACTCTGCCCTGAAGACCGAACACAGCGACGGCAATCCAGGCAGGGCAGTGCAGCCGCAGACGGAACGAGTCCTCGAGATACCGCAGGACCAACCCTCCGGGCTCGACGTCCAAGGATCTCAGTCCGTTCCAGCCGAAGGACACGGAGCTGCCGTCGGGTCGGCACACGAGGAAGCGGCTGGAGGTCAGGTGGAGGTCACCACCGTCGACCCACTCCCAGTGCTGCGCGGCAGCATGCGTCCGCGGGTCGGACGTCGGAATAGCCAGACGAACGCCGACGAGTCGATCCACAGCGACGGCGGCGTGCGCGTGACAGCCCTCGCCCGCCGGAACCAGCGGGCAGGGCACCCGATCGAGTGGGTGCCCTGACGACAGGTGAGCCTGGAGTTCCAGCGCCCGCGCCCAGCCGTGCCGGAACTGGTCCATCGGCTGGGTGCTGACTGCTACTTGATGTTGATGACCAGGGTGTTGGCCGCCTTGTCGTGCCACCCCTGCAGCTTGCCGGTCGAGTCGAACAAGGGAGAGATCAGCACGAGGAGCGCTCCGATGTAGCAGGCCAGCGCACCCACGATGGGCACGATCCACCGGATGAAGGAGGGACCCCAGCCAGGGACCTGGCCGTTGCGCTCGAGCACCACCTTGACGCCCATGATCATCTTGCCGAGGGTCTGACCGCGAACGGCGATCATCACCATCTCGTACAGGAGCGAGAACGCGGCGATGATGAAGAAGGTCGTGACCATCGCACCGACTCCGAAACCGCTCGGGTTCCCGGCCTCGTCCGACGATCCTGCGAGGGCACCGAGCCCCAGGAAGCCGATGATCCAGACCACCAGCGTGACGATCACGCCATCGATCAATCGGGCGACGAATCGCTGGCCCAGCGTGGCGATCTTCACGGTCCCCAGACCTGCGATGTTCACCAGTCCGGTGTTCGCCTGCGCGACACCGGCGGCCGGGACGGTCCCGTAGCTCGGGCTTCCGTAAGAGGGCGCTGGCGGCGGTGTGGGCTGGTCGGACGGTTGGTTGGGCTCGAACGTGGACATGCGGAAGTGGCTCCCCTCAGAGCGGACGCTGGGTGCGGACCGTGCACTGTGCTGCGGCGCGGCCGCACGCTATCGCAGGCGGCCCTCCGCGGGGGAGGAAATGACCTATTTTGCGCGTCGCCGCCGCGCCACTTCGTAGAGCGCCACGCCCGTCGCCACACCCGCGTTGAGCGACTCGACAGCCGACGGCATCGGGATCGAGACGACCTGGTCGCAGGTCTCGCGCACGAGCCGCGACAGGCCCTTGCCCTCAGAGCCGGTCACGATGACGATCGGCTCGGTCGCCAGCTCGAGCTCGGGCAGCTCGACGTCGCCATCCATGTCGAGGCCGAGGACGAAGAACCCGGCCTTGCGGTAGTCCTCCAGCGCACGGGTCAGGTTCGAGGCCATGGCCACCGGCACCCGGGCTGCGGCCCCGGCCGAGGTCTTCCAGGCACTCGCCGTCATGCCGACCGAGCGACGCTCCGGGACGACGACGCCGTGGCCGCCGAAGGCGGCGACCGAGCGCACGATCGCGCCGAGGTTGCGCGGGTCCGTGATGCCGTCCAGCGCCACGACGAGCGGCACTCCCGGCGCCTCGGGGTCGATGAAGTCGCGTGGGTGGGCGTACTCGTAGGGCGGCACCTGCAGCGCGAGGCCCTGGTGGACGGCCCCGTCGGTGAGCCGGTCGAGCTCGCCGCGCGGCGTCTCGAGCACGGGGATGCCGCGAGACGTGGCGGTCTTGAGCGCCTCACGGACGCGGTCGTCGGCGTCGATGCGCCCCGCGACGTACATCGTGGTGACCGGCACCTCGGCACGCAGGGCCTCGACGACGGCGTTCCGACCGGCGACGACCTCGCTGGACGCCTTGCCGCCGCTGCGGCGGGTGCTGCCGCCCCGGGCCGGGGCACCGGAGCGCGTTGCCGCGGGACCGCCGCGCTTGGCAGCGGCCTTGGCCATCTTGTGCGCCTTGTGGGCAGGACGGTCCTCGGCCCGGGGCGTCGGCCCCTTGCCCTCGAGGCCCCGTCGGCGCTGTCCGCCCGAGCCGACGGTCGGGCCCTTCTTGCCGCCCTTGCGGATCGCGCCGCGGCGCTGGGAGTTGCCGGCCATCAGGAACCGTCCTTCGTGGTGTCTCTGCGCGCGAGCGACCAGTTGGCCCCCGAGGCGGTGTCCTCGATGGCCACTCCGGCCGCCGAGAGCTGGTCGCGGATCGCGTCCGCGGTGGCGAAGTCACGGGCGGCCCGCGCAGCCGCACGAGCCTCCAGCTGGGCGCCGATCAGCGCGTCGAGCGCTGCCTGCGCCTCGCCCCCGCCGGAGTCGCGGCCGCCGCCCCAGCGAGGGTCGAGCGGGTTGACGCCGAGCAGGTCGGTCATCGCCAGCACCGACGAGAACGCCTGCTCCAGCGCGACGGTGTCGCCGTCGTCCATGGCGGTGTTGCCGGCACGCACGGTGTCGTGGACCACCGCGAGCGCACCGCTCACGTTGAGGTCGTCGTCCATCGCCGCGGCATACGCCTCCGGCACCCGGGTGGGGTCGGGCATCGTGGACGTGGCGTCGGGCAGGGCGCGCAGCGCGCGGGTGAGGAAGCCCTCGATGCGCTCGACCGCGGCCTCGGCCTCGCGCAGCGAGCCCTCGTGGTACTCGATCGTCGAGCGGTAGTGGGCTGCGGTGAGGTAGTAGCGGATCGCCAGCGGCCGGGCGACCTTGACGACCTCGGACACGATGAGGGAGTTGCCGAGCGACTTGCTCATCTTCTCGCCGCCGACGGTGACCCAGGCGTTGTGCAGCCAGTAGTTCGCGAAGCCGAGGCCGGCGGCGTGCGACTGCGCCTGCTCGTTCTCGTGGTGGGGGAAGCGCAGGTCGACGCCGCCGCCATGGATGTCGAAGCTGTCGCCGAGGTACTTGCGCGCCATCGCCGAGCACTCGAGGTGCCAGCCCGGGCGGCCGACACCGAACGGCGTGGGCCACGACGCCGACTCCGGCTCGGACTCCTTGCGGCCCTTCCACAACGCGAAGTCGCGCGGGTCGCGCTTGCCGCGCGGGTCGGCGTCCTGCGCCGCCTCCATGTCCTCGATCCGCTGGTGGGTGAGCGAGCCGTACTCGGGGAAGCTCTGCACGTCGAAGTAGACGTCCCCGCTGCCGTCCGGCGCCGGGTAGGCGTGACCCTTGTCGACCAGGGTCTCCATGAGGGAGACCATCTCCGGGACGTGCCCGGTGGCCCGCGGCTCGTACGTCGGGGGCAGCACGCCCAGGGCGTCGAGGGCGGCCGTCGTGGCCAGCTCGTTGCGGTAGGACAGGGCGAACCACGGCTCACCGGCCGCGGCCGACTTCGCGAGGATCTTGTCGTCGATGTCGGTGACGTTGCGCACGAGGGTGACGTCGTAGCCGTACCGGCCGACGAGCCAGCGGCGCAGCACGTCGAAGGCCACGGCGAACCGGACGTGTCCGATGTGCGGCTCGGCCTGGGTGGTGAGTCCGCAGATGTAGATCCCCACCCTGCCGGGCTCCAGCGGGGTGAAGTCGCGCAGCTCACGCGCGGCGGTGTCGAACAGGCGAAGACTCACGCGCGCAAGGCTACCTGCGGGCGCACCCACCCACCGAAACGCTACGGTGTGCCCTCCGGGCCGACTCTGGGGGGATTGCGTGCAGGCTCCGTTCTTCGTCGCTGGCGTCAACATGATCGACGTGCTGGTGTTCCTCGCGCTGCTGGGGGCCGCCGGCATGCTCCTGGTCCGGGGACGTCGGGCCACCTGGTCGGTGCTGGGCTGCTGCGGCTTCGGGGTGCTGGCCCTCGCCCGCCTCGCCAACCTGCTGTCCTACCAGTGGCTCCTCCGGAGCGGAGGCACCCCGGTGTACCACCGCCTCCGGGTACTCACGTGGTTCGGCGCGGGGACCGCGGTCCTCGGCCTGGTCGGGCTCGGCCTACTCCTCGCCGCCGTGCTGGCCGGGCGGCCGGCGCCCGCGGCAGGGACCCGGGCGACGTCGCCGACCGGCGCCGGGGCGCCACCGCCCGCCTGAGCCGTCCGACGACGGCTTGACCCCGCACACAGGAACCTCCAAGGAACCGTCCAGCAGGGTGGACCACGGTGTAGCGCGTGGACACCCTGATCCGCCTCACGGCGACCTACGCCCTGTACGCCGTCGCCCTCGTCGCGGCGGTGTCGTGGCTGCGGTCCCCGCGGCCGACCAAGGCGCCGTATGCCGTCGCCGCCGTCCTCGCCGCCGGTCTCGTGGGTGTCCTCGTCAAGGTCGCAGGCACCGCCTGGACCGACCCGCGCCCCTTCGTCGTCGACCACACCACCCCCCTGATCGCGCACTCGGTCGACAACGGCTTCCCCTCGGACCACACCGCGCTCGCCGCCGCCATCGCCCTCGTCGTCCTCGCGTGGCACCGGCGCACGGGGGCGCTCCTGCTCCTCCTCGCGGCGGTGCTCGGCGCCTCCCGCGTCCTGGCCGGCGTGCACCACGTGCCCGACATCGCCGCCGGGTATGCCCTGGGCGTCCTCGCCGGCGGCGTCGCCGTGCTGGTGTCCCGGGCCCTCCCGTGGCCTCGCATCGTGGCGCGCGTGCCCCTGCTCGGACCCGCCCGCGCCACCTAGACCGACCCGGTGGGCGCCCCGGTCTCCCCTGCCGCGCGGCGCCCGCCGGGTCACTGCCCTCCCGGCCGCACACGCGGCTCAGTGGCCGCGGTCCAGCCACTCCTGCAGGTGCGGCGCCTCCGCCGCGATCACCGTGCTGTCGCCGTGGCCCGTGAGGACGACGGTCTCGTCCGGCAGCGTCAGCAGGCGGTCGCGGATCGAGGCGACGATCGTCGGGAAGTCGCTGAACGAGCGGCCGGTCGCCCCGGGGCCGCCCTGGAACAGCGTGTCGCCGGTGAAGACGACCCCCAGCTGCGGCACGTAGAAGCTGCAGGCCCCCGGCGTGTGGCCCGGTGTGTGGATGACGTGCAGGTCCGCGTCGCCGACGCGCAGGACGTCGCCGTCTGCCAGCTCGCGGTCGGGGGTCACGGGGTACAGCTCGTCCCACAGCATCCGGTCGTCCGGGTGCAGGTACGACGGCGCACGCGTGGAGTCGCAGACCTCGCCGGCGGCGTTGATGTGGTCGTTGTGGCCGTGCGTGAGCAGCACCGCCGTGACGCGGCGCGCGTGCGGGATCGACTTCACGATCGCCCGGCCGTCGTGCGCCGCGTCGATGAGGACGCACTCCCTGTCGTCGCCGACGACCCAGACGTTGTTGTCGACCTCCCACGACCCGCCGTCGAGCTCGAACGTCCCCGAGGTCACGATGCGCTCGACGCGGACCCCGCCGGGCGTCGGGCCGACATCGGCCAGCAGCTCGGCCGTCATCGCAGCACCACGACCGAGCGCAGCACGTCGCCCTTCTCCATCTTCTCGAACGCCGCCTCGACGTCGTCGAGGCCGATCCGCTCGCTGACGAAGGCGTCGAGGTCGAACCGTCCCTGCCGGTAGAGGTCGACGAGCATCGGGAAGTCCCGGCTGGGCAGGCAGTCGCCGTACCAGCTCGACTTCAGCGCCCCGCCCCTGCCGAAGATCTCGATCATCGGCAGCGTGACCTGCTTGTCCGGCGTGGGCACGCCCACGAGGACGACCGTCCCGGCGAGGTCGCGCGCGTAGAAGGCCTGCTCGTACGTCTCGGGCCGGCCGACCGCCTCGACCACGACGTCCGCCCCGAAGCCGCCGGTCAGCTCGCGCACCCGCTCGACGACGTCCTCGGAGCGGCCGTTGACGGTGTGGGTGGCGCCGAACCGCTTCGCCTGCTCCAGCTTCCGGTCGTCGACGTCGACGGCGATGATCGTCGTCGCCCCGGCGACCCGGGCCCCGGCGATGGCGGCGTTCCCCACGCCGCCGCAGCCGATGACCGCGATCGAGTCACCGCGGCCCACGCCGCCGGTGTTGACCGCCGCGCCGAACCCGGCCATGACGCCGCAGCCCAGCAGCCCCACCGCGGCCGCGTCGGCCTCCGGGTCGACCTTGGTGCACTGGCCCGCCGCGACGAGGGTCTTCTCGGCGAACGCGCCGATCCCCAGCGCCGGCGTGAGCTCGGTGCCGTCCTCGAGCGTCATCCTCTGGCGGGCGTTGTGCGTGGCGAAGCAGTACCACGGCTTGCCCTTGAGGCAGGCCCGGCACTGGCCGCAGACGGCCCGCCAGTTGAGGACGACGAAGTCGCCCGGCGCCACCTCGGTCACGCCCTCGCCGACCGCCTCGACCACACCGGCCGCCTCGTGCCCGAGCAGGAACGGGAACTCGTCGTTGATACCGCCCTCGCGGTAGTGCAGGTCGGTGTGGCACACCCCGCACGACTGCACCGCGACGACGGCCTCGCCGGGTCCCGGGTCGGGGACGACGATGTCGACGAGCTCGACGGGCACGCCCTTGCTCCTGGCGACGACGCCCTTGACGGTCTGCGGCATGGGTCCTCCTTCGGGGGTGGCTCCTGTCGCACCGACCCTATGCCGGGTGCCCCCACGCGGCCCGCCCGCCCGGTTCGGCCGCGGGGTCAGTCCCGCGGGACGACCAGGGCCGTGGCGATGGCCGCGACACCCTCACCGCGGCCGGTCAGCCCCAGGCGGTCGGTCGTCGTGCCGCTCACGGACACCGGGGCGCCGGCCGCCCGCGACATCGCTGCCTGTGCCTCTGCGCGCCTGGTGCCGACCTTGGGCCGGTTCCCGATGACCTGCACGGCCACGTTGCCCACCTCGAACCCCGCCTCGCGCACCAGCCGGGCGGCCTCGGCCAGCAGGGTCAGCCCCGAGGCACCGGCGAGCTCGGGCCGGTCCGTGCCGAAGTGCTCCCCGAGGTCGCCGATCCCGGCCGCCGAGAACAGCGCGTCGCACGCCGCGTGGCACGCCACGTCGGCATCCGAGTGGCCCGCCAGCGCGGGCTCACCCGGCCAGCCGAGCCCTGCCATCCGCAGCTCGCGCTCGGGTCCCCCACCGAAGGCGTGCACGTCGACGCCGATGCCCGTGCGCGGCATACCGGGAGCGACCATGGCGCCATCCAACCACCGGCGGCGCAAACCCGGGTGAACCGGCACCCGCACCGCGGCTACGGTTGCGCCGCATGGACGCCCCGATGCCCGTGCCCACCCTCTCCGACGACCTCGTCACCCTGCGCCCGCACCGCGAGGACGACCTCGAGCCGGTGCTCGAGCGCTGCCTCGACGAGGAGACGCGGCGGTACACGACCATCCCGCTCGAGTACACCCGCGAGATGGCGAAGGAGTACCTGGCCGGCCTCCTCGAGCCGTCCGCGGCGATGGTCTCGTGGGCGATCGAGGTCGAGGGTGCGTATGCCGGGACGATCGACCTGCGGCGGATGCCGGTCGAGGACGGGGCGGGCGACCTCGGGTTCGTGACGCACCCGGCGTTCCGCGGCCGTGGCGTCATGTCGGCGGCCACCCGTCTCGCCGTGGGGCACGCGTTCGGGACCCTGGGCTGGACCGCGGTGCGGTGGCAGGCGCATGCCGGCAACTGGGGCAGCGCCAAGGCCGTGTGGCGCACAGGGTTTCCCGTGCCGGTGTCCGTGCCGGACCTGCTCGTCGAGCGCGGTCGGTTGGTCGACGGGTGGATCAGCACCCTGCGCGCGCCCGCCCCGGCCGGACCGGTGGCGACGTGGGAGGACGTGGTGTCGGCCCTGACCCGCTGAGCCCGCGAGACCGCCGCGTGGGCGGCCGGCGCTCAGCGGTCGGCGAGGTGGCGTTCGGCGACCGCGAGGTCGTCGGGCGTGGTGATCTTGAACGCGAGCCGGTCGCCCTCCACGACGTGCACCGTCCCGCCCGCACGCTCCACGAGCGCGGCGTCGTCGGTCGCGACGGCGCCGGAGGCGTGGGCCTGCTCGAGGACGCGGCGACGGAACGCCTGGGGGGTCTGGATCGCGCGCAGCGCCGACCGCTCGGGGGTCCCGACGACCCGCCCCGACTCGTCGACCTGCTTGATCGTGTCGGCCACTGGCAGCCCCGGGACGACGGCGTCGTGGCCGGCTCGCACCTCCCGGACCAGCCTGCTGAACAAGCTCGGTGGGGCGAGGGCGCGGGCGGCGTCGTGCACCAGCACGACCTCGTCCGCGGTCCTCAGCGCGGCCAGCCCGGCAGCCACCGAGTCGGTGCGCTCGGCGCCGCCGGTCACGACGTCGACGTCCTGCGGGCGGTTGCTGCGGGACGCGACCGCGCCCGCCTCCCGGAGGTGGGA
>NZ_JBHUYG010000081.1:0-20913 GCF_042668795.1 Pedococcus sp. NPDC057267
GACCTCCGGTTTTGCGGTGACGGAACTAGACACCCATCACTTCGCCCGGAGGTCCTCCCTCATGTCAACAAGGTCCGTGGTCAATACAGCTAGGCCGCCGTCCACGGCACCGCGTCCTCACTGGCCCTGGACCCGACGGCGCAGCCCGTCCTTGGGGATGCGGATCGGCCCGCTGTCGGTGGGCACGACCGCCTCGTCGGTGTGCAGCTCGAGCTCGCGCGCCAGCCGGCGCGCGTCCAGCAGCAGTGCGCCGTATGCCGGCCACGCCTTGGGGTCGTCCAGCCGCGTGTCGCGCACCTGGTCGCCCAGGCGGTCGAGGATGGTCACCGCCTCACGCAGCTCCCCCCGCACCGTCTGGCGCTCCTCGTCCTCGGCGATGCCGAAGTGGTGGACGGCCGCGCCCACGTGGTCGAGCGCCTCGGCATACGCCTCGAGGAACTCCTGGCTCGGGGCGGGTAGTGACTCGCTCTCGTCCGCGGCGTCGACGAGGGTGCGGGCGATGCCCGAGACCTGCCACTGCGTGCGCCGGACGGCCTCGACGGCAGCGGCGTATCCGGACCAGTCCACGCTGAGCCCCTGCAGGTTGTCGCGCGGGTTGAAGCGGGTGCTCTCCCGGCCGGTCTCGATCTCGGCGTGCACCTGCGGCGCGAGGCGGATGATCTCGGTGCTGGTGTCGTACCAGCCGCGTGCCTCGTCGGCGTCCCAGCCCTCCCGCAGGCCGCCGGCGATCGCCGCCAGCAGCTCGCTCACGCGGGTCGTCAGGCTCATGATCTGCTCGCGCGGCTCCCGCAGGTGCAGCGGCGGCAGCACGATGGCGTTCGTCAGGACACCGATGACGCCGCCGGCGATGGTCTCGACCACCGTGAGGTAGGTGAAGTCGACGTTGGTGCCCCCCACGGTCAGCAGCGACAGCAGCACCATCGTGGGCACCTGGATGCCGTGGTCGCCGAGCCGTCGCCAGCGCGCGATGAGCAGCGCGAGGTAGATGACCGGCAGCATCGACCACCAGTGCACCCCCAGCGTCGACCCGACCAGCCAGGCGGTGAGCATGCCGACCACGACCGCCGCCACGCGCTGGGCGCTCGCGCCGATGGAGCGCACCATCGTCCGGTCGACGACCAGCAGGGCGGCCATCGGGGCGTAGAACGCCTGGTGGCTGCCGAGGACGCGTTCGGCGAACTGCCACGCGACGACGGTGGCGAGGGCCGCCTTGGCCATGAGCAGTGCGGCATCCCGTTGGGGGCCGGCGGTCCGCACCGCGGTCGACGCCGCGTCCCACCACCCCCGGACGACGTCGACCAGCACGCGCCCCGCCTTCGCGGGCGCGCCTTCCCGTTCCCCCTTCGTGCCCCCCGGCTCAAAGGTGTCCATCGAGGCGACGATAGGACTCCGGGCGCGGGCTCGCCACGTGCCCGCACCCGGCTGGGAGATGTGGGGGCTCTCGTCCCTGTCGGGGTGTTTGCGCAGGTAGGGTGGGGTGGACGAAGCACTTCCCGCGACGATCGGACGCCTGGACATGATCACGGAGGACCCGGTCTCGCCCCCCGACCCCGTCTCCCGCTCCACCCCCGTCAACCCCTCGCCGCTGGACGCGGACGGGGTCGCCGCCGGGCCCGAGGGCGTCGACCCGTTCCTCGGTGCCGTCCCCGAGGCCGAGCAGGTGCTCGTCGCGGTGGCGGCGGGTGTCCCGGAGACCATGGCGCGCTTCTCCTACGACGTGCGCGCCAACCGGTGGTGGTGGTCGAAGGAGATGTTCGAGCTGCACGGCCTCAGCCCCGATGACGCGGAGCCCACCACGGAGCTGCTGCTGGCGCACAAGCACCCCGAGGACCGCACCCGCACCGAGGGGACCCTCAGCGGGGCGCTCGCGACCGGCGAGCCGTTCTGCTGCCGGCACCGCGTCATCGACGCCGGGGGCGGTGTCCGCCACGTGCTCTCGATCGGCATCGGCGTCTTCGACGAGGACCGGCGGATCGTCGCGGTCAACGGCTACTTCGTCGACCTCACCGACTTCGTCGACCACCCCCAGCCGTTCGGCGGGCTCACCGTGCTGGAGCCCACCGCGTTCAACGCGGTGGTGGAGCACGCCAAGGGCGTCCTCGTCGCGGCATACCGGCTCACCCCTGACGCCGCACTCGAGCTGTTGTGGTGGTCGGCGCGTCAGCGTGGGGTGACGCTGACGGAGCTGTCCGCCGCGCTGGTCGAGGACTTCACGCTCGCCCCGACCAACGAGCTGAGTGCTGCAGCGCGGGCGGACCGTCTCCTCGGCCTCCAACCGGACCCGGCGGGCTGACGTCCTTCCTTTCGGCGTCCTGAGCGCGGGCGCGTCAGGCTCGCTCGCCTGTCTTCGCCCTGTGCGGGTCGTCGTGGACCACGCCTTTCGTCGGCGTTTTGCCCACGACGCCCCAGTGGTCGACCGCATACTGAGGAGGCGGCGGCGAGGCGTTGCACCACTGTGGTGGTGTGCGGCAGCTCCGTCGACGAGGGCGTCGAGCTGGACTGGCCGGGTTCGGGCGTCGACGTGCGCTGCCAACCGGCCGGGGCCCTCGGGCGTGAACAGGATGTGATGGTGACGGGCGCCGACGCCGGCAGGTCAGTGAGCCGCAGGGTGGCCCTGGCTGCCGGGGCTGCTGGGGTGCTCGCAGCGGTCGGCGGATGCCAGGTCGGCGGTCGGCCGGCTGGCGGAGCGGCCTCTCCTGCGCCGTCGGAGTCCGTCAGCACGGCCACGGGTGGAAGCCACGCTGTGGCGCTGCAACCCATCACGACGCCGACGGCACCACCGACGACGTCGCAGTCGACACCGGACGGCAGCCTGGACCCGGTCGGGGCCCAGCCGCACCAGCCATCAGCGCGGGCGCTGCGCCCTGGCGAGGTGCCGCCCCAGTTCGTCGTGGTGTCGTTCGACGGGGCCGGTGAGACGGCAGCGGGCCTCTTCTCGCGCTTCCGATCCCTGGCCCACGAGCTCGACGCGTCCATGACGTTCTTCCTCTCCGGGCTCTACTTCCTGCCGCAGTCGAGGCGCATGCTCTACCACCCGCCGCAGCACCCGGTCGGGTCCTCGGCGATCGGGTTCCTGTCGGACCGCTCGGTGCACTCCACCATCGACCAGGTCCGGCGGGCGTGGCTGGACGGGCACGAGATCGGCACCCACTTCAACGGCCACTTCTGCGGGCCCACAGGGGTTGCGCGCTGGTCCAGCCGCGACTGGGACTCCGAGCTGGAGCAAGCCGTCCAGTTCGTCTCGAGGTGGCGGACCACCACCGGTTTCGCCGACCTGGCCCCGCTGCCCTTCGACTACGAGGCAGAGCTCATCGGGGGCCGGACGCCGTGCCTCGAGGGGCAGGCCGCCCTCCTGCGGGCGGACCGCGTGCGGGCGTGGAGGTACGACACCTCCGGCACGGGACAACAGGTGTGGCCGACGCGGTTCGCCAATCGGCTGTGGAACATCCCCATGCAGCTCATCCCGTTCCCCGGACACCGGTTCGAGGTGCTGTCGATGGACTACAACATGATGTACAACCAGTCGCGCACACCCCAGGGGGATGCCAGCAAGCGCCCCACGTGGCGCGCCGAGGCGAGGGATGCGTACCTCGCGGGGTTCGACCGCGCCTACCGGTCGAACCGGGCCCCCCTCATCATCGGCAACCACTTCGAGCACTGGAACGGTGGCATCTACATGGAGGCCCTCGTCGACGCCGTCCGGGTCATGGCCACCCGGCCCGGGGTCCGGTTCGTGTCCTTCCGCCAGCTCGTCGACTGGCTCGAGGCCCAGAGTCCGGCGGTGCTGCGCCGGCTGCAGGCGCTGCCCGTTGGCGCGGCACCCCAGGGCGGCTGGACGTCATACCTGGCCGGAACGGCGACCGCCCACTGAGCAGCGCCAGCCGGTAGCTGGGGCTGGTCCCGGGGTCGTTTGGCTGCCGTGCCCGCTGGTCATCGGGCGAACTCGCACTCGTTTGTGGATCCATCGGCTGCGACTGGGTTTCGGTGGGCCTGTGTGGCTTCGGTGGGCCAGTGGCTTCGGTGGGCCTGTGTGGCTTCGGTGGGCCCCGTGGGGCTCGAACCCACAACCTACGGAGTGCTGTTCGTGCGTGTGGCTCCCCTTTCGCAAGGGCGGATTCGAGCACGATCCAGTCGTCGCTGACTGTCGCGAGTCGTTGTCGCCCTCTCTGCATGTGTGCCCGGATGTGTGCCCGAGCGGACGTCCGCTCATGGCACCCCTTTAGGTCAAGACACCGCGGGGACCAGGGTTCTACGCTTGCTGGTGGCGGGTCCGGGAAGTGGCTTGTCCGAAGAGCCGGTGTTGGGCTGTGAGCCGGTCGCGCTGGAATCAGAGTCGTTGCCCAGTTGCCCTCCCGGGCCCGTCGCCGAGGCATGGTCGCGTCGGTTCTGGTCGGCGAGCATGCGGGCGTACACGACGTTGGATAGACGACGTTTGAGGGTACGCATCGCCATCATCGAGGGTGTGCCGCCGGCTTTGCGGGCGTCGTAGAACTCCCTTCCTGGGGTGGGGTTGCGCAGCTGGACGACGGCCATGATGTGCAGCGTCCGGTTGATTCGGCGGTTCCCGGCCCGGGACAGCCGGTGTCGCTGTTGGGCGCCGGAGGAGGCGTCCAGGGGTGCGGTGCCGTTCCAGGAGGCGAACCGGTCCTTGTCGCGGAAGCGGTGGATGTCGCCGACATCGGCGAGCAGCCTGGCCGCGCCGGTGGGCCCGATTCCGGTCAGCTCCATCAGCGTCGAGCCGCGCTCGGTGACCAGTGCGGCCAGATCTTTCTCGGCCGTCTTGATCCTGCGGTCGATGGCCTCGAGTTCGTTGACCAGCTCGACCGCGAGCCGGCGCCTGGTCTTGCCGACCAGATCCCGTGGCTTGGTGGTCGCGAGCAGCGCCCGGGCCTGTGGTGCGGACAGAAACCGGTTGGCGCCACCGGGAAACAGCTCCAGCAGCAGCCGGTGCAGCCGGTTGATCGTCTGGGTGCGGCCCCGGCCGAGCTCGTCGCGCCGGTCGACCAGCAGCCCCATCACCACCAGGTCGTCGTCCACCACCACCCTTCGCAGGCCGGGGTCGGCCGGGGCATACAGGGCGGCCAGGGCAACCGAGCGGGCGTCGACCGGGTCGGTCTTGCGGCCGTTGCCGGTGGCGAACACCCGGACCTGTGCCGACAGCTTCGGCGGCACGTCGAGGACGACCTCACCGTCGTGGACCAGCCGGTGCGCGATGTGCTTGCCGATGCCGTTGCAGCCCTCGACCGCCCAGACCCGCTCGGGGTGCCGGCGGCCGGCGGCCAGCAGGTCGGTGTAGCCGGCCTTGTCCGTGCCGAACCGCCCAACCGCCAACCGTCGCCCGCTCTGGTCGATGACCTCGATCGTGGCCGAGCGCTTGTGCGGGTCCATCCCGATGATGACGCCCATGCTCTCCTCCTTCACTGGCCGTGATGTGAAGCGGGGAGGGCATTGCTACTTCGAGCCGAACAAACCCCTTTCGAGCCTCTCCTCGCGCGGTGCCCGACGAGGACGCATGCCATGAGAGAGCCACACCAATGACACCGGTGGGCAGCCGCATTGTGAGAGCGCCTCGCCGAGCACCTGGACCGAGTCTGGCCAGACACCGATCCTGCGACCAGTCTCTAAGTAGCCGCAGACCGGCCTAGGAACGTGGGCCATGCTCATGCCCGTGCGGACGTTCCGAGCGATCGCTGTCCATGAAGACAGGAGGCGCTGTGGGAGGGACAGTCGGCGGAGTGGTCTCCGGCCACCCCTCGACGTGACGGTCGACGCGCCACTCCGGAGGCGTCTGAGCGAGTCGGCGATCCCCACGCCATCACCGTACGCGGATGGGGGTGCGCTGAGCCCGCTTTGGGGGGCGAATGCTGGGTCATACTCGACCTGTGTCGACTTGTCCGCACCTGTCCGAAAACGTGGCTTGGACTTGCAGCGAGATGCCCGTGTGGCGGCGTGCGCTACGGCTCCTGCCCCCGCTGGCCGGATTGGTTCTCGACGCGGCGACGGCCGGTGGGGGTACACCGCTGCGTCTTGAGCCTGTTGACCCCGAGTTCGGTTCGGATCCACAGGCTGTGCTGGGCAGGGTCTCCGTGCGAGGCCTGGGAGCTGGGATGCCGGCCTCTTACCGAGGTCCTCAGGTTGTGACCATCTACCAGTCGAGGGCGACGATCCAACCCGGCCAAACCGAGTTCGAGCTGCCCCTTGCCAGGTTGACTGTGCGAAGCGCCAAACCTGTGGGTGTCCGGTGGACGCGGCGGAAGGATATGGATGCGCGCTGGGCGATCCGTGCAGTGGGCCCACAGGTCGACTTGACCTTTCGCGGTAGCTGGCTGCTGCTGGCACATCTCGGAACACTCGGTGGGTGGAGCGAGCCCGCCTGACTCAACCTTTCGGGTCCGTGTTGCGTGCATAGTGTGCCGACACAAGGTGGGGGAGAGGGAATGACTCGACGAGACGACGCTGCGTTCTCGGACTTCGTCCGAGCCTCGTCGCCGCAGTTGCTGCGTATAGCGTGGCTGCTCTGCGGCTCCCGCGCGGCTGCCGAGGACTTGGTGCAAGGCTCCCTAGAGCGGGTGTACGTGGTGTGGCCTCGCATCCAGCACGAGGCAGCTCTGTCCTACACCCGCCGGGTCATGGTGAACCTTCACATCGATACCGGTCGGCGCCGCAAGAGGGAGCACCTCACCGGTGACGTTCCTGATTTGGTGAGCCCCGACGAGACCGGCAACGTCGTCTTGGCAGACCATCTGCAGCGGGCGCTGAAGTCCCTGCCGACCCGGGAACGGCAATGCGTGGTGCTGCGGTTCCATGCCGACTTGTCTGAAGCGGACGTCGCCGAGCTCCTGAGGATCTCGACGGGGACCGTGAAGTCCTCGACCTCGAGGGGTCTGGCCAAGCTGCGCAACGCACTCGTCTTGGAAGGAGAGCACCATGTCTGACCCGATTCTGCAGCTCCTTGCAGAGCCTCCCGCACCTCCGATGGCGGTGGACGAGTACTCCATCCGTCAGGGCGGCCGACGCCGGGTCCAGCGTCGCCGGTTCGTTCGGATCGCTGGCTGCTACGCGGTAGCGGTCGTGATCGGGGTGGTGGTCTGGACAGGCGCCGCGCACAGCGTGATCCAGTCCGCCCAGGTGGTTGCCGCACAGCGTTCCGCGGTTTCGCCACTTGATGCAAAGGTCTATGACGTGGCTCTGTCGCCGAGTGCGGTGGCTATGACGCTGCCTGACGGGGCGAAGGTATGGGTGGATCCGGGAAAGCTGTCAACGAAGAGTCAGATGCGGATGGCTGCACGCAACGCCTCGAAGGTTGCTCTGGGCGTGGGTAGCAAGGCGACGGAGCCAGTGGGGGAGCCGTATTTCGTTCCCATGGACTGGAGCCGCACCCTCGTGTCGGATCGACTGCTCATCTGGGGTGTCGACCTGGAGGGAACGGTCGACTTCAAACCTGACCTGCACGACGGGGCGCGCGTGGTGTCCACGACCAGCGCCTTAATTCCCGGCACGCACAGCATCGTCTATGTCCTCGACGTTCGGTCCGCCAGCGGTGGGGCTCCGGCCTCCGTTGACGCGGTGACCGGGCTGTCCATGCGGGCGCTTGGGACGGGCACCACTAGTCACTGAGGGGAGAGTTCCCCACTCGGCGTCCGTCGGCACCCGGTGCTCGTTAGCCGGCGGACTCAGGCGGCGGCCATAGCGGAGCAAGGTGGCCGGGCGCAGTGGGTGGGTCAAGGGTGGCCGAAGGCAATCACGAAGTGACGCGTAGCGCCCTTGATGCACCCCCGAAGCCGGGCCGATGCTCTGCGGCGGGGCGCTGCCGGGAGCGACTTACGATGTCCGGATCGCGGACCGCTGTTTGGGTAGAGGCTTCTTGAGTCGCAGAACCTGTGCCCCACAGTCTGGGGCATCAAAGGGACGGTCGGGACCCGGTCGGTGGACGGGGTGCGGTGGGGTGCGCGTAGGGCGCGAAGCGCCCGGAGCGCGGGGCCCCATCGCGGGCCCCCGGCCTCAGCGGCGCGAAGCGCCGCCTTGATCATCCAGAGGGCAATCCAGCAACGCGCCAGATCGGATGCTGGACCGCCTTCTGACCATGCGCCCCGAGCATGTCTGCCTGCTGTACTACCGTGACGAGCATGGGGGGCGACACGGTCAAGGAGACAGGGGGGTTCCCGTCCCGCCATGCCCGGGAGCGACACGCTCGCGCCCTTGGCCGAGCGTTCAAGGACGCCATGTCGGGCGCGGATGCCGATGAGCAAGATGCTCTGGATTGGCTCGGCACCATTGACCCCAGCAGCCATGTCGGTTCTCGGCACCACGTCGTTCCGCGATTCCTGCTGGATAGGTGGGCGGTCAAGGGCCAAGTCCGAACTTATAGCCGGCTGGACGGGTCGTTCTCGCCGCGCAGCGTGAGCGACTTGGCCGTCAAGGACTTCTACACGTTCTTAAATAAGGCGAAGGTCCCCGATTCTTCATTCGAGACGCTTCTGGGGCGGATCGAATCGGACGCTGCTGCAGCTCTTGGTCGCCTGGTCTCACCCTTCACTAACGGTGACTTGTCCCCCGAGGACATCATCCACTTGGCACACCTTGCCGCTTTTCAGCTCGTGCGAACCCCGCGGCGGCGCCGCGAGTTGGAGTTGCACACCGAGTGGTATGCGAAAACCATCGCACGCGGGGTCGTCCCGGATGCTCAGCTGAGGCGCCTGTCCATAGAGCCGCACCAAAACGACACACTGCGCACCTCCATGACCGCCGCTCAGCACCTGTTGCCGTACTTGCTGTGCCGCCCTCTATGCCTGATCGTGCTCGACAGGCCCAGGCTGCTGACAGGAGACGAACCAGTCATCGTGAACACCGGCCCCGACGATGGGACGCACCATCCGGACTGCTTCCTGACGGACGCACAGGTGCGGGCAAGAGAAGCGAAGGAACGTCGCAAGAAGCAACGCCTACGCCGAGACGTGGGGAGGGCTGTGCACTTCCGACCGACGAGGTCGTCTGGGGTTGGCGTGGCTCTCGAAATCGTCCTCCCGGTAAGCCCTCGGGCAGCCCTATGGTGGGGGCCACTGCTCGATGCCCCGTTTGTGGGACCCGTGCAGCGCGAACGCCTAGACGAGGCCGAGTCTGCGCGATTCGCTGAGTTAGCCAATGACGCCATCTCAAGTCAGGCGCTGGACTGGGTTATCTCCTCCTTGGATGATTCGGCCTTTCTCCGCCGGTCTTTTCCTGCCTTGGAGCCGGTTATGCGAGTGTGTGACGGGGACAACGCTGCCGCCCTCGCGGTAAATGCCGTCCCGGTGCGATTTCGCCCAGTTCGGTTGCGACGCTAAACGCGCCGAATGCTCCAATGTGCATCGGTCTTGCGCCCTTGTTATTGGTCGCATATATAGGGCCAATTGCGGATCGGGGAGTAGTCGCGAAAGTCAGTGTTACCAGTCATTGACTGGCCCTTCGCGCAAGAGGTCTCAGGCAGTCGGCCGCACCACCAAGGCTCCCATGTGGCGGGACCGAGCGTTTATTGCGGAGACGTCGGTCTCGTTGCAGCGTCGATCTGACGAATGATCTCCCGGCATGCCTTGGCGGCGGCAGTTAGATCCCTCTCCTCGAGAAGCAGCCTATCGTTCACTACGGAAATTCCCGTGCGGTTGATCTTTGTCATCGTTGCGGATCGCCCCCTCCGCTGCCGTCGGGTGAGGGACCCAAGCCCGTGGGCGACTGCATTCCTGGCCTCTGAGAGGCCCTCCAGAGGGAGCCAGTCCGGCGTGATCGAGTGCCACTTCTTGAAGGCCTCGCGCTGTGCCTCCCAAGTCTTTGTGGCGTCTATGGCCGCCTGCTCCCATACCTTCGTTCGTACCGGATCGGCCGCCGGGTTGATCGCTTGCTCAGTGTGATCGATCAGCCGATCAGCGCAAAACGACTCTGTGATGGAGACCAACCGTAAGAGGGTGGCTTGTCGCTGCACTTGCAGCGGGTCGCTGCCGGCGACGGCGAGACGTCGGCCCGTCCTGGGTGTCTTGTGGTTGAGAATGGCCTGTTGGTGCATGCCGAGCGTCTGAAACAGCAGCCGGGTGGCCTCTTCAGCCCTCGAACTGAGTACCAATGCGGTCATGCTTGAGCCGCATCTATCAGGATCTGATCGACTCGGTCTTCCCTATTGGATTGGGCGGCGGCCCCGTCCAACGTGGCCAAGCCCCAGAACATCAGCGGGCGCCAGGAAGGCCCTACTCGGTCGAGCTCTGCGGCGATCACTTCTGCTTGCGGCAAACCCAAGCGTCCAATCGCTGCTGCCGCAGTTGCCGCAAGGGCGGGGGGCCCTTCGTGAACACAGTCAGCCAACCAAGCGTAATGAGCGTGATCGCTCTTCACCGCGTCCACGCCGCCTGCGGCCTCCGCGAGCCACATCTTCTGCCAGGTGCTGAAGTTGCTCTCACTGGACAGGGAATCCAATTGCCGACGAATGGCAGTTCTGGCACGCGGCCCGGTTTCCGCAAGTGCCACTATGTAGCGAGCCGCCTGAGGGGTAAGGGCTGGCTCATATCGCAGAACGGCAGACAGCTGCAGGAGTGGTTCTCGATCCCCAGCCGCGCCAAGGATGGGCAGCGCGCGGCTCAGCAGGGACTCTGTGATGGCCGCCTGTTGGCTTGATTGCACGTCGTCGGACTCGTCTTCATCAAGCCAGATTTCCCATGCTCGCCGAGCGGCGCGGACCTGACTCTCATTGACTGGCTCGTCGCTGCTTTCGGCCGCGTCCCCTTCCTGAATGGCGTCAGCCTCAGCGATCTCTTCGATTCGGGACGCCCCAAGTCCTGCAGAGTCATCGAGAGTGTCATCGTCCTCGTCGCTGTAATCACTTTCGAAGAACAGCCGAAGTCCATCGAGTTCCGCGTCGTGCTCGAACAGCCGGCCCTCGGCATCTTCAAATGCCGTCAAAGAAGCCTTGTAGTTCTTTGCCGTGTACGTATAGGTCTTACTCTCGTTCAGGACGAGGCCAAGGACTCGGACTTCCGCCGCGCACGCCTCCAAGGCGTTACGCGCGGCAGCAAGCGACGAGGTAGCGATGCGAAAGTCGTCGGAGAATGTGTACACATCGTGACCCGCCCTCCGCAGGCGCCGGCGGGCGGGGTCAATATAAGTATCGCCGAGAATATCGCTGGCCTTATGAACCTGAGGGAGACCGACGCGCCGCCCCATGATGCGTTCGAGAAGGTCCATCAGGGCGTCTATGGCGACGAGTTCACCTGTCTGCGCCAATAGTTCGTCGTGTAGAAGGTCGTGGTCTATGAACTCGTAATAGGAGGAAACGTCGGTTTTGCTTACGTAGCGCACGCCTGGCGATTCAAGAGGAGCGGTTCTGAAAGTGGATATAGGGGGGCGCCGAACCAGATGTTCCGGCAGGGAATTCGCTATCAGCGTCACGAGTGCTCGATACAGGACCCGGTCATGGAGTGACAACTCGCTGATGGGTCGCGTGCCCTTCCGATTCTTGTCAACAAAGAGAATCGATGCAGGCGGCCCGGGCCGTTCGCGCCGGTACTGACCCCGCAGCCACGTAGCGATGGCGGGCGCCTGGCCGACGAGCGCTGACCGGTCCCAACGCCGGGGCATCAGGCGATTCGTCGTGGCGAGCTCCGCTCTGGTCGCGCGCTCGAGATCCAACCTCTGTAGCAACGTTTCGCTGATGGCCATGACGTCGAATCTTGCCAGCGTGGAAGGGCGCCTGCCGTCTTTTGCCGGATAGGGGGTAGTCCTGGACGCGTCGCGTGATGCCTTGCGCGCTACTCGTAGACCGAAAATGCAGAAACGTCTAGGTCAGGAGATCGATGCCGTCGTGAGTGCGCGTTGCTGGGGAGGCTGTCTCGGAAAGCGCATCGTTAACCCGGGCAGCGTAGGCGGGGAGCATGAGGCTGCGCACAGCGTCCAGCGCGTGCCACGCCACTGCGGACGCTTCAGGGGTGTGTGCAGAGGGCTCTGTGATGGCTTGGCATCGGTACACCAAGGCCACGATGCCCCTAGCCAAATTCTTGTAGACCCCGGTCAGGGCTTGGACGTCGACCTCTACTCCGGTCTCCTCACGGATCTCGCGTCTTAGGCCGTCTTCGATGGTTTCCTCGAGTTCAAGAACGCCGCCCGGAGGCTCCCAACGGCCGTTGTCCCGGCGTTTGATGAGCAGCACGTGGGAGCGGTCCGCGTCGAGGATCACTCCAGCGACACTTACCGAGTGGAGGGGGATTGCGGTCGGCTCCATCTGCCACAGTGTAGGTACTACGGATGACTGGAGGAGTTGTGATGAGCGCCGAAAGCGTCCGGCCGATGACGCCGGTGGACAAGGCAAGTGACCGCCCTGCGTTCAAGCAGATTGCCGACGACCTCCGACGCCAGATCGACTCCGGCGCGCGCTCGGCTGGGGACAGAATTCCGTCAGAGACGCAGCTCATGGCCACCTATGTCGTGGCGCGAATGACTGTCCGTCAGGCCCTGGCGGTGCTGAAGGCGGAGGGCTTGCTGGTTGCCGAGCACGGCCGCGGAGTTTTCGTGCGAGACAGGCCTGTCGTGCGTCGCGTCGCTTCAGACCGATTCTCCCGTCACCACCGTGAGCAGGGGCAGGCTGCCTTCATTGCCGAGGCCGAGGGGGTGGGTGCCCCCAGTGTCGACCAGCTTGAAGTGGGCTACGAGAAGCCCACCAGCGAGGTCCGGGGGTGTCTCCGACTGGCCGGTCGGGAGCGGGTGCTCGCTCGCCGCCGTCGCTACCTGCTCGACGGGCAGCCGGTGGAGCTGGCGGCGTCTTACGTGCCAGCGGCTCTGGCCAAGGGGACGGCGATCGAGGAACGCCATACCGGCCCCGGGGGCCTTTACGCGCGATTGGAGGAGTCCGGGCACGTATTGGGCGAGTTCACCGAGGAAGTCACAGCCCGCATGCCCACCCCTGAGGAGCGGCAGCGGCTCCTCCTCCCGGAGGGGACACCTGTGCTGACAGTGCGCCGGATCGCCTTCGACACCCGTGGGGTGCCAGTCGAGATGACCGACACCATCAAGGCGGCGCCGAACTACGTCCTGGAGTATCGCTTCCCTGCCAAATAGGGAGGAGCCTTGCTTCTCCTCTAGAGGAGTGCTTCACTCGCTAGCAGAGCGACACTGCTCTAGACGACTGAAGGAGTATCGATGACGGCATATGCAGTGGACAGCAAGCGTCAGGGGATGCGCAGCACGGGCATCGTCGAGGAGATCTTCGAGTGGGTGGAGCGTGACGGGAAGCGCCGCCCCTCGGATGTGCAGGCGCGGGACGAGGACTCGGGGATGCCGTTGTGGTCGGTGGAGGTGATCTATAAGCAGCAGTCCTGGGGGCGGGTGTCGTCGGTGACCAACCGCGTCAGCGTGGGTATGCCGCAGCGTCCGGTGCTGGGGGAGTTCGACTCGGTCGAGTTCGTGGACCTGCGCGCCGAGGTCCGAGTGAACCAGGCTGGTGGGCTCGTCGAGTCGTGGACGGCGGACCGCATCGCGGACGGCAAGCCTGCCGCCCAGGCCTCCGGCCAGTCGTCCGGTTCGGGTAAGGCTGCGTGATGCTGGGCGCGGCCGAGCTGCGGCTCGACGAGATCGCCCAACGGCTCGGCGTGACCACGGACGCCGGGATCGTCGAGACGCTGTCGCCGGTCGCGCGACGGCTGGATGCGGTGGTCAACCTGCTGATGGACGTCCGCAACGACTTGGCCGGGGCCGTGCCGCACGCCGACGCCACCCTCGCCGTCGCTGCCGGGCACCTCGCCGACGCCGTTGAGTACGTGGCGAACACGGCCCGCGCGGCTGAGGAGCACCGGCGGGGTGAGTGGTGATGCGCCCCACCGACCTGATCCGCTCGGCCGCATCGTGGGTGTGGGAGGCGGGGCGTGAGGCGTGGTGGGTGGCGCGCTGCCTGCCACGCCTCGTCCTCCTGGTGCTCACCGTCGCTGTCGTGGCGCTGGTGACGGGTCACACGCTGACCGGGTCCGCGTCCGGGCTCGGCCTTGGTCTGCTGCTCACGTGGCCGCGCCTGTCATACGCCACTTGGCTCGACGTCACCGACCGAGCCACCGCTCGACGGCACCGCCGCAACTGGATCACCAACGCCGCGGCGGTGGGCCTGTCCGTCCACGTGCCTGGGACGACCAATGGTCAGCGGCGGGTTCCGAGGCTGCTCCGGCGGGGAACGACCTGCCGTGACGGCGTGGCGCAGCTGCGGTTCCGGCTCGCGGCGGGACAGACGGTGGACGACGTCGACCGCGCCGCCCCCGCCCTGGCCGCGTTGCTGGCCGGGCACTCGGTCCGGGTCGCCCCGGACGGGCCCACGCGCGCGGTGGTCACGCTCGCGCTGCGGGACCTGCTCGCCCACCCGACGGACACCCCGCACCCGCGCGACACCCTTGTCGAGGGTCGGCATCCGTTGGGGGTGGTGCCGCTGGGGCGGACCCTGACCGGGGAGGCGTGGACGGTTGACGCACGCGCCCACACCCTCGTCGCTGGGATGACCGGTGCGGGAAAGGCGTCGGTCATGTGGTCCCTGCTCGTCGGGATTGCGCCCGCAGTCCGGGCGGGACTGGTGCGCCTGGTCGGAGTGGACCTGAAAGCAGGGATGGAGCTCACCCACGCCCGGGGCATGTTCTCAGCGGTCGCAACCACACCGGAGCAGGCGGTGGCCATCCTCGAGCGGGAAGCCGACTTGCTCGCCCAGCGGGCCGACGCCATGGCCGGGGTCGAACGTTCCCACACCCCGACCGTGGACCAGCCGTGCGTTCTGGTTGTAGTCGATGAGCTGGCGGCCCTGACGTCGTACATCAGCGACCCGATGCTCCGCCGTCGCGCCGACACCGCCCTACGGCTCCTGCTCACTCAGGGCAGGGCCCCGGGAGTCAGCGTGTGGGCGTGGGTGCAGGACCCCCGCAAGGACACGGTTCCGATGCGGAACCTGTTCCCTCAGATGGTCGGGCTCCGGTTGAAGGACGCGTTCGAGACCGAGATGGTTCTCGGCGAAGCCGCGACCAAGACCGCCCCGTGCCACCGGATCGACCCGCGCCACCCGGGAACGGGGTACGCCATCACCGAGGACGGCACCGCCACCAAGGTCCGCGCCCACTACGCCAGCGACCACCTCATCCACGAGGTCGCCGCCGACTACCCCACCCCGCACCGACTCCCCGCCGTCTCCCTCGCACCTGCACCTGATCCGCTCGCCGGCTACCGCGCCACCTCACCGGCGGCATCAACTGCGCCCCAGGAGCGGACGAAGCGACGAGAGCCGTCCTCGTCGACGGATTCGCGGCCGAGGAAGCCGCGCAAGCCCCGAACGCCCCGGACCAGCAGCCGCCAGCCGGTGGGAGGTGACGCGGCATGAGCGTCCTGCACCTCGACGGCAGCCTCATCACCCGCGACGTCGACGGGGTGACCGCGGACATGGCCGCCACCGCCGCCGAAGCCGTCGGGGTCTGCGTCCGCCCGCTGCTGCGCACCGTGACCGACCGCGCCACCGGATCCACGGTCGCTGTCCCGATCGCCTGCGGGTCCACCCGGGCCAGCGTGTGCCCATCGTGCGCGGACAAGGCGCGCCGGCTGCGAATGCACCAGTGCCGCGAAGGCTGGCACCTCACCGACGACCCCCTCCCACCCCAACCCGACCACGGAGACGAGGGGGACATCGACGGGGACACCGAGGGGGACACGGACATGTCCCCAGACGAGGAGGCGGATCGCCGGGTGCGGTCGACCCGCCGCCGCGACGACGTCCCCGACCTGCCCACCGTCGCCGCCGAGCACTGCTCCGTCGGTCGCACGTTCACCGACGAGCGGACCGGGCGGACCTTCCGGCCTTCGATGTTCATCACCGGCACCCTCGGCTCCTACGGCCTCGTCCGCCCGTATGAGGGTGTCCCGCGGCACCCGGCCCGGTACGACTACCGCCGGGCCGCCCTGGACGCGCTGATGTTCCCCAAGCTGGTCGACCGCACCATCCAGAACCTGCGCCGCTGCGCCGGGTACAAGGTCCAGTACTTCGGCGCCGTAGAAGCCCAACGCCGGCTCGCACCGCACCTGCACCTCGCCATCCGCGGCACCATCCCCCGCGCGGTGGTGCGGCAGGTGTTCGCCGCCACCTACGTCAGCGTCTGGTGGCCACCCATCGACCGCGTCGTGTACTCCGAGACCGACCCCGACCACTGGCCCCTGTGGACCGGCGAGGAGGCCGGGTACGTCGACCCGCACACCGGCGAACCCCTGCCGTCGTGGGAGCAGGCCCTCGACCAGCTCGACACCCAGGGCGACGACGGCACCCCGTTCCACACCATGGGGTGGGGCACGCAGGTCGATATCAAAGGCCTGATCGGCGGCACCCCCGACTCCGACCGGGCGGTGCGGTACCTGTGCAAGTACCTCACCAAGTCCATCGCCGAGACCTACGCCACCACCCCTGACAGCCTCGACCACGCCGACCAGCAAGCCCGAGACCGGGCGGCGAGGTATGAGGCGCACATCGACCACCTCCACGACCACACCCGAGTCCTGCCCTGCTCCCCGGCCTGCGCGAACTGGCTCCGCTACGGCATCCAACCCAAGAACCCCACCCCCGGACTGCACCCCGGCCACTGCGCCGCCAAGGCCCACGACCGCGAATGCCTGGGCGTGGGCGGCCGCCGCGCCTTGGTCTCCCGCCACTGGACCGGCAAAACCCTCAGCGAACACAAGGCCGACCGCGCCACCGTCGTCCGCCAGGTCCTGCAAGATGCCGGCATCGAACCCCCCGACGCGGACCGCCTCGCCGCCGACGTCCTGCACGACGACGGCAAACCTCGGTTCGTCTGGGAAGACACCCGACCCGACAAACGCGACTACGTCGCCATCATCGCCACCTCCATGCGCCAAGCACGCCAATGGCGCACCCAGTACGACGAGGCGAAAGTGCTTGTCAGCCGGGCGAAGTCGCCGCCTGAAGGACCTGTGGATAGTCGTTCGGCAATGGAAAGGGGAGCGGGCTCATGGGCAAGCTGATGCTGGCAGAGGACAGACTGTGGACTGTTCATGACGTGTCGTACTACCTGGGCGTGCCGGTCCAGACGCTGTACTCCTGGCGAGGGCAAGGACGTGGGCCGGATGCGCGGCTCGTAGGTCGCAGGCTTCGCTACCGACCTGAGGACGTGAGGGCCTGGGTCGCCGCTCTACCAGCGGAGGTGGCGGTGTGAGACGCCTGGGGTTGGGTGAACACGGGGACGTCGTCTACGGCACCCGTAAAGGCCGGCCACTGGCAATGGTCTACTACCGCGATTTCACCGGAATTCGGCGCAGGGTGAAGGCCAGCGGACGGTCGAAGGCGGAGGCGCGCCGCGAAGTCCTGAACGCCGTTGAGCGAGCCCTCGCGCAGGGGCGGGACGGCGAGTTCAGTGCGCGGTCGACCTTGGCCGAGGGTGCGGAGGCATGGCTGGCCTACTTCGAGGGGCTGGTGGAGCGCGGGACTCGTTCCCCCACGACGCTCGATCTGTATCGCCTGACCGTCGAGAAGCACATCGTTCCCGGCGTGGGCGCGCTGAGGCTGGGTGAGGTGTCGACGGCGCGTCTGGACCGCTTCCTCCAAAAGATGCTGCGCGAGCGTGGTTATGCGACCGCGAAGGTGGCCCGGACCGTGCTCTCAGGAATCTGCGGGTGGTTGGTGCGGCAGGACGGTCTGCCATCCAATCCTGTGCGCGATGTGAGCCGCCTCGAGTCGGATCGCGACCGAACGCCGCGGGCCCTCACGGTGGCCGAGGTGCACGAGTGGCTGGCCATGTTGGACGCCAGCGCTGACGCGCGCCACAAGGACCTGCCCGAGCTCGCCCGCTTCATCCTGGCGACTGGGCTGCGGCTCGGAGAAGCGCTCGGCGTTCGCTGGTCGGACGTGGACCTCGATCGCGGCATCCTGAGCGTCGAGCGAACCGTCATACGGGTCCGTGGGCAAGGGCTGCGCGCGTCTCGACTCAAGTCCCGGACGTCCTACCGGGTGCTCGTGCTGCCGGGCTGGTGCGTGACCATGCTCAAGGCCCGACGGGTACGTCTCGGCGCCTTCGACGGCCCGGTGTTCCCCGACGCGCGCGGCGGTTACCGCGACCGGAACAACGTGGGCCGGGCCTTCAGGGAGGCGAGGGCGGGCACGGGCTTCGACTGGGTGAAGCCTCACACCTACCGCAAGACCGTGGCGACGATCCTCGACAGCAGCGGCGCGTCGGCCCGCATGATCGCCGACCAGCTGGGACATTCCCGGATCTCAATGACCCAGGACGTCTACATGGGGCGCAGGGCCGTCGACCCGGCCGCCGCATCTGCCCTTGGTGATCTGGCGGCTCTGCCTCAGACCGAGGATGACCAGGACACATGAATCCCCGCATGTGTGCCCAGTCCACCAATGGGTCGGACCCGCAGGCCTGTGACCTGCGGTTGTGTGGGCCCCGTGGGGCTCGAACCCACAACCTACGGATTAAAAGTCCGCAGCTCTGCCAATTGAGCTAGAGGCCCGGGAGGTCGGAGGTTTAGTCGGGAGAACCCTCGGGATAACTCCCGTGTGATTCGTCCCCTCCTGACCGCGAGAAAACCCTACCCGGTGGGACCCTCCGGGCCGCCCTCTGTGGTCGGTAGGTGCTCATGTTCGCCACTGTGTGGCGACGGTTGGTCTGGCGCAACCAGCCGGACGCACCATTCGGCTGTTGCTTCGCGTCGCCATCTCTCCCCTTCAGTCACACAGGTCGCATCGTCGTGTGGCTGGTAATACCGTGAAGCATCGGGGGCACGTGGGCGTGATGGTCCTAGGGTCGGCTCCGGGTGGGCGTAGTTCGCGACTCCGCGCCTTCGATGGCCCCACCCGCGGTGAGTTCTTACGTGACCCGCCCAGCCGAGCCAGCGCTGCCTCCGCGCGCCGGCGCTTCTTCGCGTAGGGAGCTCCATCCGGGACGGTCGCGCCAAGGGGCGGTAATCCTTGGCTCTCGAGCTCCTTGCGCACTAGGCGGACGAGTGACTCGTCCGCGATGCAAGTCCGACAGCGGACGCGACCGGGGGTCTCGACGGGCTTGGAACAGATGCGACATGGACGAGGACCCCGATCCGGACCGATGTCACGGATGTCGCGGCCCGGTGCCGTCGCCTTCTCCGATGAGCCGCGCCGTCGAAGGCGAACCTCTGCCGGTGAGATGCCGCCGCTGTGCAGCCGGACCTTGCTGCGCTTGCCCCAGGCGGTCATGCCATGTCCTCGAAGAAGTCCTCGTCAAGCTTGAACAGGACCGCCTCGTGTTCGACCTGGACGCCAACGCCGTAGTGGACGAGCAGCTGAGCGAGACGGCGCCCGTCGATCAGCTCGATCCGGGCGTTGATCTTCTCGGCCTCGTCCCGTGCGCCAGAGGTGAACCGACAAGTGGTGATGAACACGCCATGATCGCCCTGCTTGCCCAGGAGGGCGCCAGCGAAGTTGTGGATCTTCGGTCGGTCGATGACCTGGTCCACTGCGTAGCGCTTGGCCTGCACGTAGATCCGGTCGAGCCCCAACGGGTCTTGGCTGATGATGCCGTCGACGCCGGCGTCGCCGGTGGCGCTGGTCCGCTCGACGGTGCCGGCCTGTCCGTATCCCATCGGCCACCCCAGAGGAGGAAGCAATGACGACGGAACATGACCAGCCGGAAGGCGACAGCACACCCAGTGGACCGTTCTGGACGGCCCTGCGCGTCGTCGCCGGCGACCTTCCCCCCCCCGGAGACACCACCCGTTTCGCGGACCCCACCGTGCTCATCGCAGGAGGCATCGACAAACGCGTGATCCTGCAGGACCAGCTCTGGGTCGATCGCGAAGCCCACGCCCACCGGCTCACCGACATGACGGCCGAACACCGGCAACAGGTGCGCGACCTGCTGGCCCGGGTCGCGGACGACTGGCTGGCCGATGCGGTGGCTTGGGAGTTCATCGGCGCGATTCACGGCGCCATCCGACCGGCCGAGGCCGCAGAACGCATGACGACTCTGGACGCGCTCACGCCCGGCTGGACCCAGCAGGAGCCTGACCCGGTTTCCCGGACGGTTTTGGTGTGGTGATCATGCCGCTGTCAGCGTGACGGTGTGAAGGGCTTCGAACTCGTGCGGGGATAGGTTGCCCAGGCTGGTGTGGCGGCGGCGGGGGTTGTACCAGCCTTCGATCCACTCGAAGATCGCCGAGGCGAGTTGCACTCGCGTTGACCATGACTGGCGGTCGAGGAGCTCGCGTTGCATGGTCGACCAGAACGACTCGATCAGCGCATTGTCGACGCTGGAGGCGACCCGGCCCATGGAGCCCAGTAGCCCGGCCTGGCGCAGCCTGTGGCCGAATACCCATGACGTGTAGGTACCGGGTTCAACCAGTCGATGCAACACCGGCTTGTTGGAGCAAGAGTAGATGCTCGTTGAATGCCTCGGCCGGGGTCTTCCATCCGAGGGTCTTGCGCGGTCTGGTGTTGAGCGCGTGTGCGACTGCTTCGATCTCCTCGGCGGACCAGCGCGAAAGGTCGGTGCCCTTCGGGAAGTACTGGCGTAGCAGCCCGTTGGTGTTCTCGTTCGTGCCGCGCTGCCAGGGCGACTGTGGGTCGGCGAAGAACACCGGGATCCCGGTCTCGACCTTGAACTGGGCGTGGGCCGACATCTCCTTGCCCCGGTCCCACGTCAGCGATCGCGTCAACTGCTCCGGCAGAGTCGACATGGTGTTCGCGAGGGCGTTCTTCATGGTGATTGCGCCATAGCCGGCCAGGGCGGGGCCGTTCTTCACGGCTCCCTTGTGTCGCCAGCCTTCCTCGCGTGGCAGGTGCACGAGCATGGTGAACCTCGTCGTGCGCTCCACGACGGTGCCGATCGCCGAGCGCTCCAGGCCGATGAGCAGGTCACCTTCCCAGTGGCCGGGAACGGCGCGGTCCTCGGCTTCGGC
>NZ_JBHUYG010000082.1:0-20510 GCF_042668795.1 Pedococcus sp. NPDC057267
GCCCCGGGGACCGGGGCAACGCACAGTCGCAGGTGAACCGCTCGTCTCGGGGGCTCGGACAGGGAGCCGGGTCAGCCCGCGTGCTTGGCCAGCGCGAGCCAGGTCTCGACGACGGTGTCGGGGTTGAGCGACATCGACTCGATGCCCTGGTCCATGAGCCACTCCGCGAGGTCGGGGTGGTCCGACGGCCCCTGGCCGCAGATCCCGATGTACTTGCCCTGCGTGCGGCAGGCCTCGATGGCCATCGCGAGCATCTTCTTCACCGCGGGGTCGCGCTCGTCGAAGGCGTCGGCGACGAGCCCCGAGTCCCGGTCCAGGCCGAGGGTCAGCTGGGTGAGGTCGTTGGAGCCGATGGAGAACCCGTCGAAGTGCTCGAGGAACTGCTCGGCGTTGACCGCGTTCGACGGGACCTCGCACATCATGACGACCTGCAGGTCGTTCTCGCCGCGGCGCAGCCCGTTCTGGCCCAGCAGGTCGATGACGCCCTTGGCCTCGGCGATCGTGCGCACGAACGGGATCATCACCTTGACGTTGGTCAGCCCCATCTCGTCGCGCACGAGCCGCAGCGCCTCGCACTCCATCGCGAAGCACTCGGCGAAGTCCGGCGACAGGTACCGCGCGGCGCCGCGGTACCCGATCATCGGGTTCTCCTCGTGCGGCTCGTAGCGGCTCCCGCCCAGCAGGCCGGCATACTCGTTGGACTTGAAGTCGGACATGCGCACGATCACCGGCTCCGGCGCGAACGCGGCGGCGAGCATCGAGACGCCCTCGGCCACGCGCTTGACGAAGAAGTCGCGCGGGCTGTCGTAGGCGGCGATGAGCGACTCGATCTCGGCCCTGACCGCGGGCTCCTGGTCCTCGAGCTCGAGCAGCGCCTTGGGGTGGATGCCGATCTGGCGGTTGATGATGAACTCCAGCCGCGCCAGGCCGACGCCGCGGTTGGGCAGCCGGGAGAACTCGAAGGCCTGGTCGGGGGTGCCGACGTTCATCATGACCTTGACCGGCAGCTCGGGCATGTCGTCGAGCGCGGTCTCGGAGACGGTGAACGCCATCGACCCCTCGTAGACGCGGCCGGTGTCGCCCTCGGCGGCGGAGACGGTCACCTTCTGCCCCTCCTGCAGGGTCGTCGTCGCGGTGCCGGTGCCCACGACGGCGGGGATGCCGAGCTCACGGGCGATGATCGCGGCGTGGCAGGTCCGGCCGCCCCGGTTGGTGACGATCGCGCTGGCGCGCTTCATGATCGGCTCCCAGTCGGGGTCGGTCATGTCGGCCACGAGCACCTCGCCCGCGACGAAGTCGTGCATCTGCTCCGCCGAGGTCAGCACCCGGACCGCGCCGGCGCCGATCTTCTGGCCGATGGCGCGGCCCTCGACCAGGACGGTGCCGCGCTCGTCGAGCCGGTACCGCTGCAGCGACGACCCGGTCTGGCGCGACTTCACCGTCTCGGGGCGCGCCTGCAGGACGTAGAGCAGGCCGTCGACGCCGTCCTTGCCCCACTCGATGTCCATCGGGCGGCCGTAGTGCTCCTCGATGGCCAGGGCGTGCCGGGCCAGCTCGGTGACCTCGTCGTCGGTGAGGCTGAGCCGGTGCCGGTCGGCCTCGTCGACGTCGACGAACTCGATCGTGCGGCCGACCTCGGTGTCGGAGGTGTAGACCATCTTGGTGGCCTTGGCGCCCAGGCCCCGCTTCAGGATCGCGGGCCGGCCCTCGCGCAGCGCCGGCTTGTAGACGTAGAACTCGTCCGGGTTCACGGCGCCCTGCACGACCGCCTCGCCGAGGCCGTAGCTGCTCGTGACGAACACCGCGTCGGGGAAGCCGGACTCGGTGTCGATGGTGAACATGACGCCGGAGGAGCCGATGTCGGAGCGGACCATGCGCTGGACCCCGGCCGAGAGCGCGACCGCGGCGTGGTCGAAGTCGCTGTGCACGCGGTAGGCGATGGCGCGGTCGTTGTAGAGCGAGGCGAAGACCCGCTTGATGGCCAGCAGGATCGAGTCGATCCCGCGGACGTTGAGGAACGTCTCCTGCTGCCCTGCGAACGAGGCGTCCGGCAGGTCCTCAGCCGTGGCGCTGGAGCGCACCGCGAAGCTCACCTCGTCGCCGTGGTCACCCACCAGCCGCTCGTACGCCGTGCGGATCTCGTCCTCGAGGTCGGCCGGGAACGGCTGCTGCTCGACCGCCTCACGGATCCGGGCTCCCGCCTCGGCCAGCGCGCGGGTGTCCTCGACGTCGAGGCTGGAGAGGAGGTCGTTGACCGTGTCGACCAGGCCCTCGTGCGCCAGGAAGCGGCGGTAGGCCGCCGCGGTCGTGGCGAACCCGTCCGGCACCCGCACCCCCGCCGCGGACAGGTGCTGGACCATCTCGCCGAGGGAGGCGTTCTTGCCGCCGACGGTCTCCACGTCACCGAGACCGAGGTCTGCGAACCACAGGATGTTGGCGGAGTCGTTGCGGGTCAAGGCATTCCTTTCGGTGTGCGGCGAGGGTGCCGCGTCAGCTGAGGGCGGGCAGCTTGCTGCTCTGCATGATGACGGCCGCCATCTCCTCCACCGACATCGAGGCGGAGTTGATGGACGGTATGCGGTGGGCTCGGTACAGCGCCTCGGCGCGGCGCAGCTCGTAGCTGCACTGCGCGAGGGTGGCGTAGGTGGACCCGGGCCGGCGCTCACCCCGCACCTGGCTCAGCCTGGCCGGGGTCGACAGCAGCCCGAAGCACCGGTCGACGAGCCCGCGGACCGGCCGGGGCAGGCCGCCGGACTCGAAGTCCTCCTCGACCAGGGGGTAGTTGGCGACCTTGATGCCGTGCTGCAGGGCGAGGTACATCGACGTCGGCGTCTTGCCGCAGCGCGACGGCGCGATGAGGATCAGGTCGGCCGCCTCGAGGTGGCGCAGGCTGGCGCCGTCGTCGTGCTCCATGGCGTACTCGATCGCCTTCATCCGCGCGTCGTAGCGGCGCTGGTCGCCGAGCCCGTGCAGCGCCGCGACCCCGTGGGCCGCGTTGACGTGCAGCACCCGCTCGATGGTGTCCAGGTGCGAGCCGAAGAGGTCGATGAAGGCGGCCTTGGTCTCCTGCAGGGCCCTGCGGACGTCGTCGTCGGAGACGGTGGAGAAGACCAGCGGCGAGACCGAGTCGGTGGCTGCGGCGTCGAGCTCGGCCACGACCGACCGCGCCTGCTCGACCGTGGTGATGAACGGGAACTTGCGCCGGACGAACCGCACGGACGGGAACTGCTGCAGCATCAAGTTGCCCAGGGTCTCGGCGGAGATGCCGGTGCCACCGGCGACGAAGAAGACAGGGGTCGCCGGGGCGTCCTCGCGGGTGGTCTCCATCGTCCTCCTCTCCGGGGCAGCGGCACGCCGTCATCGGCGCCGCCGTGGGCCGATCGTGGCAGCCCGGTCCGTCCCGGCGCCACTCGGGTGCCGCCGGGCGTCCCGCGGGCCGTCCGGCATCCGGAAAGCCCGGGGCCGGGGTGTTGCGCCCGCGACTTTCGGGGGCATCATGGGGAAAACCTTTTCCTACCGATATCTCCACCAGTGCAAGGGAGCACTCCATGGACACGACCCGTCGCACCTTCCTCCGCGCCACCGCCCTCGGGGCGACCGCACTCGGCCTCGGTGGGGTGGGCGTCCCAACGGCCCTGGCGGACCCCGAGTCCGGCGGCCCGGAGAGCAACCCGTGGGCGCGGGCGAACTACATCAGCGCCAAGGTCCGCCCCCTGCACTTCCCCGACCGCTGGTTCGACGTCACCGACTTCGGCGCCGTGGGCGACGGGGCGACCGACTGCACCACCGCGTTCCGCGACGCCATCGCGGCCTGCAACGCGGCCGGGGGCGGTCACGTCCGCGTGCCGTCCGGCGTCTGGGCCACCGGCGCCATCCACCTGCTCAGCAACGTGGACCTGCACGTCACCGAGGGCGCGAGGATCGCCTTCTCGACCGACCCCTCGGCATACCTGCCCACCGTCCTCACCCGCTTCGAGGGCACCGAGGCGTACAACTACTCGCCGCTCATCTACGCCTACCGGCAGCACAACGTCGCGGTCACGGGCACGGGTGTCCTCGACGGCCAGGCGAGCGACGCCAACTGGTGGGCGTGGAAGTCGTCGTCCAACGCGGACAAGGACCGGCTCATCGCGATGGGCGACGCCGGCGTGCCGGTCGAGCAGCGGCAGTTCGGCGACGGGTACCACCTGCGCCCGTCGTTCATCGAGCCCCACACCTGCACCGACGTCGAGATCTCCGGCATCACGATCGTCAACTCCCCCATGTGGGAGGTGCACCCGACGCTGTCGCAGAACGTGCTCGTCGAGGGGATCACCGTGAACAGCCACGGCCCGAACAACGACGGCTGCGACCCGGAGTGCTCGCGCATGGTCGTGATCCGCGACTGCACCTTCGACACCGGCGACGACTGCATCGCCATCAAGTCGGGCAAGAACGCCGACGGGCGCCGGGTCGGCGTCCCGAGCCAGGACATCCTGGTCGAGGACTGCCGGATGGCCGACGGGCACGGTGGCGTCACCATCGGCAGCGAGATGTCCGGCGGCGCGCGCAACGTCTTCGTCCGCAACTGCCAGATGTCCAGCCCCAACCTCAACATCGCGTTGCGGTTCAAGACGAACTCCGCCCGCGGCGGGTACATCACCAACTTCCACGCGAAGGACATCACCGTGGGCGAGGTGTCCGGTGCGGCGATCGACGTGAACTTCTACTACGGCGAGGGCGACGGCTACGACTTCAACCCCAAGGTCTCCGGGATCAACGTCGAGAACATGACGGTCCGCTCCGCCAAGCAGTCGCTCAACGTAAGCGGCTACCCCGACGACCACATCGTCGGGCTGCACCTGAGGAACGTCGACTTCGGCACGACCACGAAGGCGCCGACGGTCGCCTACGTGGACGACGTCACGCTCGTGGACGTCACGGAGAACGGCAGTCCGCTGCAGCTGCCGTAGGCACGGGACGGCCGCCCCGTGCCCGATGCCCTGTGGTCCAATGTCGCCATGACGAGCGGGGACCGCAGGGCCGGCGGCCGGCGGCGCCCCACCGTCCACGACGTGGCGCGGGTCGCCGGCGTCTCACCGCCGACCGTCTCGCGCGTCCTCGCCGGAGGCAAGCCCGTGTCGGCCGAGCTGTCCGAGCGCGTGCGCGCGGCGGCGGTCGAGCTGGGCTACCGCCCCAACCCCGCGGCGCAGGTCCTCGTCAGCGGGCAGCACGGCACCATCGGGGTCGTGCTGCCCGACCTGGCCAACCCGTTCTTCAGCGAGGTGCTCAAGGGCGTCACGTCGGGGGCCGGTCCCAGCGACACCCAGGTGATGGTGGTCGACGCAGACGAGGACGCCACCCACGAGCACGAGGGTGCCGAGCGGCTCGCGCGGTGGGTCGACGGCCTCGTGCTGTGCTCGCCGCGCATGCCCGACGCCCAGCTGGCCGCCATCGCCGACACGGGCGTGCCCCTCGTCCTGGTGAACAGGCCGTTCGAGGACGACCGCGTCGACACGGTGCTCGTCGACTACCACAGCGGGATGGCGGCGCTGGCCGACCACCTGGCCTCGCTAGGCCACCGCCGGGTGGCCTACCTCGCGGGGCCGTCGGGGGCCTGGTCGGAGCAGGAGCGCGAGCGCGCGCTCCGCGACGCCGGGCGGCCGCTCGACGTCGTCACGATCCCGTGCGGGTCGGGCATGGCCGACGGGCACGCCGTCACGGACGAGGCCCTGGGACACCACCCCACCGCGATCCTGGCCTTCAGCGACTACGTCGCCCTGGGCGTCCTCACCCGGCTGACCGAGCTCGGAGTCCCCGTGCCCGGCGAGATCTCCCTCACCGGCTTCGACGACATCCCCCTGGCCGCCATCGCCGGTCCGGGCCTGACGACGGCGACGGTGCGCAAGCAGGAGATCGGCGCCCTCGCCTGGCGCCAGCTGCTCGCGCGGATGGACCGCCGGCGCGGGGCGCAGACGACCACCGTCCCGGCCGAGCTGGTGCGCCGCGGGTCGACGGGCGCCCCTGCGTCCTGACGGGAGCGCCGCGGGATCAGGCGGTCGCGAGCCGGGACGCCTGCGAGAAGGCCAGCTCGGTGACGCGGCCCCACTCCCCTGCGCGCACCAGCGCGGGCGGGGTCACCCAGGACCCACCGACGCAGGGCACGTTGGGCAGCGCGAGGTAGTCGCGTGCGTTCCCCGGGCCGACACCGCCCGTGGGGCAGAACCGCAGGTCCGGCAGGGGCCCCCGGACCGAGTCGAGGAAGCGGGTGCCACCGCTCGGCTCCGCCGGGAAGAACTTCACGAGGCCGACGCCACGCTCGGCAAGGACCATCGCCTCGGTGACGGTCGCGGCGCCGGGAACGACCGGCAGCCCGCTGCCCAGGGCGGCGTCGAGCAGCGACGGCGGGGACCCAGGCAGCACCAGGAACTTGGCACCGGCCCGGCCCACCGCGTCGACCTGCTCGGCCGACGCCACGCTGCCGGCGCCGACGAGCACCTCGGGCACCTCGGCGGCCACGGCCTCGATCGACCCGAGCCCGGCGGGCGTCCGCAGGGTCACCTCCATCACCCGGATGCCGCCCGCGGCCAGCGCCCGCGCGAGCGGGACGGCGTGCTCGACGTCGTCGAGGACGACCACCGGCACCACGGGGCCGACGGTGAGCAGGATGTGCTCGCACCCCGGCGTTCCCGCGTCGATTGCGGCGCTCACAGCAGCTCCTTGAGGTGGCCGACGAGCGCGTCGCGGAAGTCCCTGCTGTCGCGCAGGTCGTCCCCGAAGACCTCGTGCACCCCGATCAGCCCCTCGGCGACGGTGACCGGGTCGGAACCCGTGCCGACGGCCGAGCGCAGGCGGGCGGCCATGGGGTCGTCGAGCGGCAGCGGACGACCGTGGACGTCGGCGCCGCGGGCGACGAAGGCCATCCAACCGGCCACGGCGAGGGTCGCCCACTGCGGCACCGCTCCGGCCGCCAGCCGGTCGCGCACCGTCCCGAGCAGCCGCACGGGCAGCTTCTGCGAGCCGTCCATGGCGACCTGCACCGTCGTGTGGCGCAGCGCGGGGTTGGCGAAGCGCTCCAGGACCGTGCGCCCGTATGCCGCGGCGTCGACGCCCGCGGGCAGGTGCAGCGTGGGCAGCACGTCCTGCGCCATGAGCTCGCGGGCCGCCGCCGCCAGGTCGTCGTCGGCCACGGCCCGCGCGATGGTCCCGTGCCCGCGCAGTGCGCCGAGGTAGGCCAGCATCGAGTGGGTGCCGTTGAGCATCCGCAGCTTGAGCTGCTCGTACGGCGCGACGTCGTCGACGAGCTCGGCACCGGCCCGCTCCCAAGCCGGGCGTCCGGCGGCGAAGCGGTCCTCGACCACCCACTGCCGGAACGGCTCCGCGACGACCAACCCCTCGTCGCGGGCGCCCAGCAGGCGTGCCGCCTCCGCGCGGTCCTCGTCCGTGGTGGCCGGCACGATGCGGTCGACCATCGAGCTGGGGAAGGACACCTGCTGCTCGACGTAGGCCGCGACCGCGTCACCCTCCGCGGCCGGCAGGGCGGCGCAGAAGTCGAGGACGAGCCGGCGCACGACCGCACCGTTGTCGGTGAGGTTGTCGCACGGGAGGACCGTGACGGGTGCGGCGGACGCGCGGTGGCGCGCCTGCAGCCCCCGCACGAGCTGCCCGACGGTGCTGCGCGCCCCGCCCTCGAGGTCGGCGGCGACCACGGGGTCGGTGAGGTCGAGGCGCCCGTCGGGGCCCCGGCGGTAGCCCTTCTCGGTGACGGTCAGGGTCACGACCCGCACCAGCGGGTCGGCGAGCCGCTCGAACAGCAGCGGCCCCTGGTCACGGGCGAAGAGCACCTCGCTCACCTGGCCCACCACGCGTGCGCTGGCCGTCGACGCACCCCGCTCGAGCACGGCATACAGGTGGTCCTGGGGGCGCAGCTGGTCGACCACCGCGGCGGACCGCTGCGTCACCCCGCAGATGCCCCAACCGGGCTCGTCCGCGGCGAGCGCCGCGTCCTCGGTGAACACCGCCTGGTGGGCGCGGTGGAAGGCGCCGATCCCGAGGTGCACGATGCCGACGCGGGACGCCAGCTCCGGCGCCGGCGGGAGGCGCAGGCCCGGGGTGTCGTGGCCGGGCAGCGCCGCGCGCGACAGGCGCCTCACAGCACCGCCCCGAGCTGCCACGGCACGAACTCCTCGCCGCCGAGGGCGAGCTCCTCGCTGAACGACCGGCGACCCGACGCGGTGTCGAGCAGCAGGTCGTAGACCGTGGCGCCCATCTCCTCGAGCGACACGCCCTGCTCGACGACGGCCGAGCAGTCGAGGTCGATGTCGCCGGCCATGCGGGTGGCGAGGCTGGAGTTCGTGGCGAGCTTGACGGTCGGCACGGGACGGCTGCCGAACACCGAGCCGCGGCCCGTCGTGAAGCAGATGAGGTTGGCCCCGCCGGCGACCATGCCGGTCACCGACACCGGGTCGTAGCCGGGGGTGTCCATGAAGACGAAGCCCGGGCCCGGAATCGGCTCGGCGTAGCCGCACACCGCGTCGAGCGGGCTGTGGCCACCCTTGGCGACGGCGCCGAGCGACTTCTCCAGGATGGTGGTGATGCCGCCCTCCTTGTTGCCGGGCGAGGGGTTGCCGTCGAGGGTCGTGCCCTGCGAGGCGGTGTACTGCTCCCACCAGGCGATGCGGTCCAGCAGCGCCTGCCCCACCTCCGGCCGCACGGCGCGCTCGGCCAGCATCTGCTCGGCGCCGTACACCTCAGGCGTCTCCCCCAGCACGCTGGTGCCACCCGCTGCGACGAGCAGGTCGCTGGCCACCCCGAGCGCCGGGTTGGCGGTCAGGCCGGAGAACGCGTCGGAGCCGCCGCACTGCAGGCCGAGGACGAGGTGCTCGACCCCGACCTCCTCGCGCCGGGTGCCGCGCAGGTCGTGGGCCATGCCGCGGACGAGCTTCTCCCCCTGGGCGATCGCGGCAGCGGTGCCGCCGGCGTCCTGGATGGTGAACGACTCGACGGGGATGTCGCCGACCTCGAGGTCTGCCATGAGGGCACTGACGGCGTTGACCTCGCAGCCGAGGCCGAGCACGACCAGGGCGCCGATGTTCGGGTGCTGGGCGTAGCCGCGCAGCGTGCGCTGCAGGACGTCCCAGCCGTCACCGCGGTTCGCCATGCCACAGCCCGTGCCGTGGGTGAGCGCGACGACACCGTCGACGCCCTCGCCGTGCATGGCGGCGACCTCGTCCTCGGTGCGGCGCACGACCTGTCGGGCCACGGTGGCCGAGCAGTTCACCGTCGTGAGCACGCCGACGTAGTTGCGCGTGGCCACCGCGCCGGACGGCCTGCGGATGCCGGAGAAGGTCGTGCGGAGGCCCTCGGGGAGGGTGCGCCGGGCCTGCGGGCTCGCGCCGCCCGAGGCCAGCGAGGAGGCACCTTCCGGCATGGCGAGGTTGTGCACGTGGACGTGGTCGCCTGCGGCCACGTCGGCGGTGGTCACGCCGATGACGTGGTCGTACTTGCGGACCAGGGTGCCCGCCGCCAGGTCGCGCAGGGCCACCTTGTGCCCCCGCGGTATGCCGGTGCGCACGGTGAGCGGCTCGTCAGCGGGCCCGCTGACGCGGGCCCCGGCGGGCAGCTCGTCGCGGGCGATGGCGACGTCGTCGCCGGCGGAGAGGCGGAGCAGGGGGTCGGTCATCGAAGGTCCATCTCCTCGACCGGCCGCGTGGCGGCCAGTGCTGCGCGGGTCTCGGTCAGGGTGGGGACGTGCCCCGTGCCGCCCTGGCCGCCCACGGACAGGGCGGCAGCGGCTGTCGCGAGGGCGACCGCGTCCAGCAGCGGGTCGCCCAGCGCCAGGCGGGCGGCGAGGGTGCCGGTGAGGCAGTCACCGGCACCGGTCTGGTCGACGACCACCGGGGCGGGGACGCCGGGCACCGGGGTGACGACGCCGTGCTCGGCCACGAGCGCGCCCAGGGGCCCACAGGTCATGACCACGGCACGGGAGCGGAGCCCCACGACGAGCTCGAGGGCCTCCTCGGCCGTCGCCCCCGGCTCGACGCGGAGGAGCTGGTGCACCTCGTCGGGCCAGGAAGGGGTGACCACGTCGGCCAGCGGGGCCAGCTCGCGCAGGGCCGCGGCCGCCTGCCCCGCACTGGTCAGGCGCGGCCGGAAGTTGGGGTCGTAGACGAAGCGGCGCGCGAGGGTGGCGGCCCGGCGGACGGTCTCGGCGAGGGTCGGCGACACGGCACAGGCCACCCCACTGCCGACGACGACGCCGGCGGACCGGACGAGGTCCTCGTCGAGGTCGTCGACCGAGAGGAGCGAGCCCGCACTCCCCGCACGCACGTACGTGAACTGCCGCGCGCCGTCGGGGTCCGCGTGGGTGAGGTAGAGGCCGTGCTGGCCGGGGGCGCGGACCAGGGCCGAGGTGTCGACCCCCAGCTCGCGCACCCGTTCCACCAACGCGTCGCCGAGCTCGTCGTCGGGCACCCTGGCGAGCAGGACGGTGTGCGCGCCGGCCGCCGCGGAGGCCGCGGCCGCGTTGAGCGCGTCGCCGGAGAAGCCCATCCGCAGCGAAGCGCCCGACCCGAGGGGCTCCAGCGAGGACAGCTCCACGAGCACCTCGCCGAGGACCACCACGTCCGGTGCCGGCCCGGCATACCCGCTGCCCGGGGGCGAGGTGTCGCTCACGGCTCGGGCTCCTCCTTCACCTGCGCCACCAGCTGCGTCGGGTTGACGAACCGCAGGGCGATGACGAGCAGGAACATCATGACCGCCGTGTAGATCACGGCCATTGCGTCGACCGACTGCTGTGCCCGGATGCCGGCGGCGTTCATCGAGTTGAACAGCGCGACGACGAGGGTGTTCGAGTCGGGGCCCGCGGTGAGGAAGGTCAGCTCGAACATGCCGACCGTCCGGACCAGGACGAGGATCGAGGCGGCCAGGATGCCCGGCACCAGCAGCGGCGCGAGGATCCGGGTGAAGACGGCCAGGGTCCGGGCCCCCGACATCCGGGCGGCCTTCTCGATCGTGGGGTCGATCTGCTCGATGAAGGGCGTCATCGTCAGGATGACGAAGGGCACGCACGGGACGAGGTTGGCCAGGATGACACCGGTGATGTTGCCGGCCAGGTTGAACTTGTAGAGCACCGTGGCGAGGGGGATGCCGTAGGTGATGGGCGGCATCATGATCGGCAGCAGGAAGGCGAAGTACACCAGCCGCTTGCCGGGGAAGTCGCGGCGGGCCAGGACGTAGCTCGCGGGCACCCCGACGAGGACGGACAGGGCCACGACGGCTGCCGCCACCTCGAGGGTGACCACGACGACCTGGAGCAGGCTGAAGTCGGTCCAGGCCTCGGAGTACCACTGGGTCGTCCAGCCCTGCGGCAGCCAGGTGCCGAACCAGCGGGTCCCGAACGAGTTGACCAGCACGGAGCCGACGATGCCCACCAGGAACACCATGAAGAGGACGACGGCGCCCCAGACGAGCCAGGCGGCCGGGCTGGCCACGATCCGTCGCTGCGGGGCGCCCTCGCCCCGGGGAGTGCCGCGCACGGTCGTGGGTTCGCGGGTGATGGTGCTCATGCGCCCTTGCCTCCCGTCGATCCGACGTAGAACCTGCTGCGCCACAACAGGACCAGCGCGATGACGACGAGCTCGACCGCGCCCATCACCATGGCGATGGCCGAGGCGAACGGGTAGTCGTACTGCTCGTACGCGGCCTGGTACGCGGCGATGGAGATGACCCGGGTCTCGCCCGTGGGGTTGCCGACGAGGATCGCCGACGGGAAGACGCTGAACGCCAGCACGAAGGTCAGGCAGAACGTCGTCGCGAGCCCGGGGGCCAGCAGCGGCAACGTGATCCGGCGGAACCGCGCCCACCAGTCGGCACCCAGGGTCCGGGCCGCCCGCTCGAGGCTGGGGTCGATGCCCGAGAGGTAGGACAGGATCAGCAGGAAGGCGAACGGGAAGCCGGTGATGACGAGTGAGAAGAAGACGCCCCAGTAGTTGTTGATCAGCCGCAGCGGCTGGTCGATGACCCCGGCGCTGGTGAGCGCCCGGTTGAGCCAGCCGGCCGGGCCGAGGAAGTTGAGCAGGCCCTCGGCCGTCAGCACGGTGCCCAGGGTGATCGGGATGACGAGGAGCGTCGTCACCAGCCGCTTGCCGCGGAACCGCCCGCGCATGCGGTAGGCGATCGGCACGGCGGCCAGGACGTTGAACAGCGCGGCCGGGACCGACAGCCGCAGCGTCTTCCAGATCGTGTCCCGCTGGAACGGGTCGCTGAAGAAGCGCTGGTAGTCGGCGAACGGGCCGCCGCCCTTGGTGGGCTGGAACGACAGGCCGAGCCCGTAGAGGAACGGGTAGATGAACAGGCCCACCACGAAGACCATCGCCGGCACCAGGAGCAGCAGCTGGCTGTCGACACCGCGCTCGGCGAGGCGGTGCCGCATGCTCAGGGCGGCGTGCGGTGCACCCGCGCCGGCGTGGGGCGCGCCCGCGCCGGCGCTCACGAGCTGCCCCCGCTGCCGGCGAGCGCCGGCTCCGGCGCCGTGCCGGTGGCGAGCGTGGTGGCGTGCGGGAGGGGTTCGTCGCCCTGGGGGAACACCAGCAGCCGCTCGGGGTCGACGGCGAAGGTCACGGCGTCCCCCGGCGCCAGGCGGGCGCCGGTGCGCACGTGCAGGCGCACGCCGTCCGCCGTCCGGGCCTCGACCGCGAGCTCGCGACCCTGGTACTCCACCACCTCCACGGTGGCGCGAACGGTGTTGCGGCCGCCCGCATCCGGGGCGACGACGACGTCCTCGGGGCGCACCCCGACGACCACCGTGTCCCCGCCGGCGACGTCGGCGACCGGGGTGGCGGACAGCCGCAGGCCGATGCCCTCGACGACGGCCCTGCCCTCGGCGCGCTCGACGACGCGCATGGGGACCAGGTTGCGGAAGCCCATGAAGTCGGCGACGTGCCAGTTGGCCGGCGTCGTGTGCAGCTCCTCGGGGGTGCCGATCTGCTGCACCCGACCCTTGCGGAGCACCACGAGGCGGTCCGCCATCGACAGCGCCTCCTCCTGGTCGTGGGTGACGTACACCGTGGTCAGCCCGAGGCTCTGGTGCAGACGGCGGATCTCCGTGCGCATCTCCAGGCGCAGCTTGGCGTCGAGGTTCGACAGCGGCTCGTCCATGAGGACCAGCGACGGCTCGAGGACCACCGCGCGGGCGATCGCCACGCGCTGCTGCTGGCCGCCGGAGAGCTGGCCGGGCAGCTTGCCGGCGTGCTCCTCGAGCTGCACCAGCCGGACGGCCTCCTCGGTCCGGCGCGCGACCTCGGCCTTGGGCAGCCGGCGCATCTCGAGCCCGAACGCGATGTTCTTGCGCACCGACAGGTGGGGGAACAGGGCGTAGTTCTGGAAGACCATGCCGAACCCGCGCCGCTCCGGCGGCAGCGTGTCGACGCGCGTCTCGTCCTGCCAGATGCTGCCGGCGGTCAGCGGCAGCAGGCCGGCGAGGCAGTTGAGGGCAGTCGACTTGCCGCACCCGGACGGCCCCAGGAGGGCGATGAACTCCCCCGCACGGATCGTCAGGTCCAGTCCCTGCAGTGCGTCCTGCCCACCGAACTGCCGCCCCACGCCGTCCAGGCGCAGCTCGCGGAACTCCTTGGTGTGGCTGGTCACTGCTTCTTCACCTTGGACCCGCCGACCTCGCGGTCCCACTTGTCGAATGCCGCGACCATGGACTTGTTGTCCAGCGGCACCTCCTTGGGGGCGCTGGCGATCAGGCTGTCGTACTCGGGGCGGCCGAACTTCTTGATGGCGTCCTGGCTCTTCTGCGGGGCCATGTCGATGGTGACGTCCTTGACCGCCGGGCCGGGGTAGAAGTAGCCGTCGTCGTAGGCCTTGGCCTGCTGCTCCTTGGTGAGCATGAACTGCACGAGCTGCAGGACGGCGGCCTGCTGGTCGGCCGAGGCGCCCTTGGGGATGACGGCGTAGTGCGCGTCGGTGACCCAGTGGAAGCCCTTCATGGTGCTGACCTTGGCGCTCTCCGGGACGGTGCCGAGGACGCGCGGGTTGATGTCCCAGCCGGTGGTCGAGGCGATGACGTCGACCGTGCCGTTGCCGAGGTCCTTCATCGTCTGCGTGGTGCCGGTCGGGTAGTTGTTGATGTACTGCCCGAGGTCCTTGAGGTAGGCCCAGGTCTTGTCCCACCCGTTCACCGGGTCCTTCGGGTCCTTGTCACCCAGGATGTACGGCAGGCCCATGAGGAAGGTGCGGCCGGGCCCGGAGTTGGCCGGGCGGGCGTACTCCACCTTGCCGGGATGCGCCTTGGCGTAGGCCAGCAGCGCCTCCGCGCTCGTGGGCGGGTTCGACACCTTGTCGGGCATGTACTCCAGCAGCGGTCCGGACGGGTAGTACGTCACCGTCACGCCGTAGTCCCCCGCGAGCTCCTGCATCTTGGCGGCCGGGTCCTGGTAGTTCGCCATGTTGGACAGGCGGTCCTTGTACTTGGGCAGGATCGGCTGCCACAGGCCCTGCTCGGCGCCCGCGGACAGGCCGTCGGTCCCGGTGAGAACCAGGCCGATGTCCACGCGCCCGGCGCCCTGCTGCGCCTTGATCTTGCCCACCAGGTCGGGGGCCGGCGCCTTGGAGTAGGTCACCCGCGAGATCACGTCCGGGTGCTGCTTGACGAAGTCGTCGATCATGCCCTGGGTGAGCTGCAGGTTGCCGGCGACGTCGAGGACGTTGAGGACGACCGGCTTCGAGGGCTTGGCCGGGGCGTCACCACCCGAGCTGCCTGCTCCCTGGGCCGGCGAGCTGGGCGCGCCGCAGGCGGACACGCCGAGTGCGAGCAGGCCCGCGACCAGCGCGGTGGTGGGCAGGGCGGGGCGCATGGAGAGGCGCATGGGGCGAGGTTTCCCTTCTGTCAGCGCCGCACGGTGCGGCGTTGGGGGGACTGGGGTGTCGGGGTGGGTGCAGGCCCGGTGGTGTGCCGCACGAGGAGCTCGGTCGGCAGCTCACGGGTGAGCGCGGCCGGGCCGGACGCGTCCGTGGGGTCCGCGAGGAGCTGGAGCAGCAGGTCGACGGCTCGCCGCCCCGCCTGCTCCTTGGGGATGCTGAGCGTGGTGAGGGCGGGGTGGATCATCGCCGACATGGGGATGTTGTCGATGCCGACGAGGCTGAGGTCGCGAGGCACCTCGACACCACGCGAGCGCAGTGCGTCGAGCAGCCCGAAGGCGACGAGGTCGTTGTAGGCGACGACCGCGGTGACTCCGGAGAGCAGCACGCCCTCGACCGCCTCCGAGCCGCCGTCGAACGTCGGGGCGAAGTGGCCGACCTCCACCAGCTCCACCCCGGCCGCCGCCGTGGCGAGCCGCAGGCCGCGGAGCCGCTCCTTCGCCGACCAGCTGGACCGTGGTCCCGCGACGAAGCCGATCCGGCTGTGCCCGAGCCCGGTGAGGTGGTCGACCAGCTGGCGCATGCCGTCGGTGTTGTCGATCGCGACGGCCGGGATGGTCCCGGCCTTGCGGTTCACCAGGACCACCGGGGCGAGGCCGGCGGCGTCGCGCAGCTCGGCGGGCTTCATGCGCGGCGAGCACAGGATGATGCCGTCGACCTGCTTGGACAGGGACCGGACGAGGCCGAGCTCGGCCGAGGCGTCCTCGTCGGTGTCGGCGACGAACACCTGGTAGTCGGCCTCGTGCGCCTGGCTCTGGATGCCCTTGACGACCGAGGGGAAGAACGGGTTGGCCAGGTCGGGCAGGATCAGGCCGATGTTGCCGGTGCGGCCGGTGATGAGCCCCCGAGCCGCACGGTTGGGGCGCCACCCGAGGTGGTCGGCGACCCGGAGCACCCGCTCGCGCGTCGCCGCGTCGACGATGTCCGGCGACGAGAGCGCCCGGGAGACCGTCGACGGCGAGACGCCCGCAGCCTTGGCCACGTCGCGGATGGTCACTGCCATGCCATGCCTCCCTCGTCGTTGAGTCGATGCCCGGTCAGTCTGAAACCGATTGCAGGCTCGTGTCAATGGGTGCGGGCCAAGAATCTCACCGGACCGCTGAAGTGCTTGCACTCACGCGTAAACCGTTGCACTGCAAGCACTTCCTGCTCCATCGCCCTTGAGGAACAGGGTCTTGCGTCATCGATCCCCGCGTGCAACCCTTTGCAGCGAACTGCTCCACCACTGCTGTCGGCAGGGTGGGACCGCTGCGCCGAAGGAGCCGCCCATGCCGTCCCCGCTCGTCCTCCACCCGGACCGCGCGCTGCCCTCCGACCCCGTCCAGCGCGGCATCGCCCGGACCATCTACGAGCAGACGCGCGGCCTGCCGCTCGTGTGCATGCACGGGCACGTCGAGGCGTCGGTCTTCGCGGACGACGAGGCCTTCCCGGACCCTGCCGCGCTGCTGATCACCCCCGACCACTACGTCACCCGCATGCTGGTGTCGCAGGGCCTGCGGCTGGAGGACCTGGGCGTCCCGAGCGAGGACGGCCGCACCGTCGAGGGCGACCCCAGGGCGATCTGGCGCCGGCTCTGCGAGAGCTGGCACCTCTTCCGTGGGACCCCCTCCCGGTTCTGGCTCGAGCACGAGCTCGTCGAGGTCTTCGGCGTGGACGAGCAGCCCTCCGCGGACTCCGCGGACCGCCTGTTCGACGCCCTGAGCGCCCGCATCGCCGAGGCCGGCTTCCGCCCGCGAGCGCTGCTCGACCGCTTCGGGATCGAGGTCATCTCGACCACGGACCCGGCCACGTCACCCCTCGCTGAGCACCGCCGGCTGGCCGAGCAGGGCCTCGGCGCGCGGGTCGTCCCGACCTTCCGCCCGGACGCCGTGGTGCACGTGGACCGACCGCAGTGGCAGGCGGACGTCGCCGAGCTCGGCCGGGTCGCGGACACCGACACCTCGACCTACGAGGGCTTCCTCGCGGCGCTGCGTGCGCGCCGGCAGGCCTTCATCGAGGCGGGTGGCCTGGCCACGGACCACGGCCACCTGTCCGCCGACACCACGCCCCTGCCCCGGGCGGAGGCGGCCGCGCTGTACGCCCGCGCCCTGACCGGTGAGGCGACAGCCGAGGACGCCGCCGCGTTCGCGGCCCACATGCTCCACGAGATGGCCGGGATGTCCCGGGACGACGGCCTGGTCATGCAGATCCACCCGGGCGTGCTGCGCGACCACCACAGCGGCATGCACGCCCTGCACGGCGCTGACCGGGGCTTCGACATCCCGGTCGCGGCGGAGTTCACCCGCTCGCTGCGGCCCATGCTCGAGGACTTCGGGCACGACCCGGGGTTCCGGGTCATCCTCTTCACCGTCGACGAGACGGTGTACAGCCGCGAGCTCGCGCCCATCGCGGGTGCCTACCCCGCGGTCCGCCTGGGCGCCCCCTGGTGGTTCCTCGACTCCCCCGACGGCATGCGCAGGTTCCGCGACGCCGCCACCGAGACCGCTGGCTTCTACAACACGTCCGGCTTCGTCGACGACACCCGCGCCTTCGCCTCGATCCCGGCCCGCCACGACCTGGCCCGGCGCATCGACGCCGGGTACCTCGCCCGGCTCGTCGCCGAGCACCGGCTCGGCGAGGACGAGGCGGTGGAGACGGCCGTCGACCTCGCGTACAACCTCCCGAGGAAGGCCTACGCCCGGCGCACGGCGGCGGTGGCGACGTCGTGAAGATGGGCTTCCGCTGGTACGGCGAGGGCAACGACACCGTCACCCTCGACCAGGTCCGGCAGGTCCCCGGCGTCGAGACCATCGTCTGGTCGCTGCACCACAAGCAGGCCGGCGAGGTGTGGGAGGAGGCGGAGATCGCGGCTGCGATGGCCACGATCACCGAGCTCACCGACGAGCACCGGGCCCGCGGCATCACCCGGACCTTCGACGCCGAGGTCGTCGAGTCCGTGAACGTGCACGAGGCGATCAAGCTCGGCAAGGACGTCCTCGGCCTCAGCCGCGACGAGGCGATCGCGAGCTACCGCACCACGATCGAGCGGCTGGGCCGGGCCGGCGTGAAGGTCGTCTGCTACAACTTCATGCCCGTCTTCGACTGGCTGCGCACGGACATGTTCCACCCGTTGCCCGACGGCTCGACCGCCCTCTTCTACGAGAAGGCCGTCGTCGACACGCTGACCCCCGAGTCGCTCATCGCCTCGATGGAGCTCGACCAGGGCGGCCTGACCATCCCGGGCTGGGAGCCCGAGCGCCTCGCCTCGTTCACCGAGCTCAAGGAGGCGTATGCCGGCGTGACACGGGAGGACATGTACGCCAACTACGCGTACTTCCTCGACGCGGTCATCCCGGTGTGCGAGGCCTCCGGGGTCAAGCTGGGCGTGCACCCCGACGACCCGGCGTTCGACATCTTCGGGTGGCCGCGCGTGGTCTCCCGCAAGGAGGACCTCGCCCGCGTGCTGTCGCTCAACGACTCGCCGCACCACGGGCTGACGCTGTGCCTCGGCTCCTTCTCCTCCAACCCCGAGTCCGACGCGGTGGACGCCGTGCGCACGTTCATGGACCGGATCCACTTCTCGCACGTCCGCAACATCAAGCACCTGGGGAACGGCGACTTCACCGAGGTGGCGCACCGTGCCTGTGAGGGCTCGGTCGACACCGTCGGGATCATGAAGGCGTATGCCGAGGCCGGCTACGAGGGCTACATCCGCCCCGACCACGGACGCCACCTCTGGGACGAGAACACCACCAACCGCCCGCGACCGGGTTACGGCCTCTACGACAGGGCGCTGGGCATCCAGTACCTGCTCGGCGTCTGGGACGCCTGCCACCACGGTCGCTGACGCCGACTCGAGGAGCCAGCTGATGAGAACCACCTACCTCGCCCCCGTCGCAGCCGCCGTGCTGGTGGCCGGCTGGGGTGCCAGCCAGGGCGCGACGAGCGCGTATGCCGCGTCCGCGGCCACCACCTCCGCCGACGCGGAGGGCACCCACCCCGTCGACATGGCCGCCCTGCAGAAGGCGCTCGGTGGCGCGGGCACAGACCCCGGCGCGGGCCGCGTCCTCGACGTCACGGCATACGGCGCCAAGGGGGACGGTACGACGGACGACACCGCCGCCATCCAGCGGGCACTCGACGCCGCGAGCGCCGCCCACGGCACCGTCGTCTTCCGCCCGGGTGACTACCTCACCGGCGCCCTCTTCGTGCGGTCGAACACGACCGTGCGGGTCGACGAGGGCGTGCGGCTCGTGGCGATCCAGGACGACACGTCGTGGCCGCACGTGTCGACCGCCTACCCGCAGATCCGGACCCGGGTGCAGGGGGTGGAGATGCAGTGGGCCGCAGCGATCCTCAACATCGACCATGCCGAGAACGTCACCATCACCGGCAAGGGCACGATCGACGGCCAGGGCCAGTCCTGGTGGGACCACTACTACCTCGTCGGCAAGCCGCAGCACGACAGGACCAAGGTCGGCTGGGCGCTCAACTACGACGAGGAGCGGCCCCGCACCATCGAGAGCTTCGAGTCGAGGAACGTCGTCGTCAAGGACGTGACGCTCGCCAACTCGCCGTTCTGGACACTGCACCTGGCCTACACCGACGGCGCCCACGTGGACGGAGTACGGATCCGCAACCTGATGAACGCCTCCGGGCGCATGCCGAGCACCGACGGCGTCGACATCGACTCCTCGCGCAACGTGCTCGTGGAGAACGCCGACATCCAGGCCAACGACGACGCGATCGTCATCAAGTCGGGACGCGACGGCGACGGCCTGCGGGTCGACCGGCCGAGCGAGAACATCCTCGTCCGCAACTCGCTCGTCACGGCCGGTGCGGCCGGGTTCACCATCGGCAGCGAGACCTCCGGCGGCGTGCGCGACGTGGAGGTCGCGAACCTCCGGGTCAGGCCGATGGTGGCGCGCTACAACAGCAACATCGGCTACAAGGCGGGTGGGCCGACGGTGTTCAGCGCCTTCATCCTCAAGTCGGCGCCGACACGGGGCGGCACCATGCAGGACGTCTCGGTGCACGACGTCGACGTGGACGGCGCGTACTACTTCCTGCGGGCAGAGCAGAACTGGGGCTCGAGCAACACCATCCCGGCCGGGTACCCGGCCGACCAGGTGCCACCGTTCTGGGATGCCGTCATGGCCCTGCCGCCGACGCCCGAGGCGGGCATCCCCCACTTCCGCGACTTCACCTTCAGCAACATCCGCATGAAGAGCGTCGAGTCGAAGGTCTTCGCCGTCAGTGCGGCCGCCGGCAGCAGCTACGAGGACTTCCGGTTCGCCAACGTGGACGTCGACGCCACGAGCAGCACGGGCGCCCCGGTGGGTGGCGGCTCGATCCGCAACGTGGACCGCTGGACGTTCACCAACACCAGCATCCACGACGCGAGCGGCAACCCGGTCCCCGTCGCGGTCGACCCGGCGACCTCCACCGACGTGACCGGGCTCAACGAGGGCTGAGCGCCACCCCGTCGTCGGGGTCGTCGCCGTCCGCGGGGCCCCCCCGGGGCCCGCGGCCCCGGGGGGGCCCGCCCACCGCGGCGGTGTACGGGTGGGGGGTGCCCGCCCCCGCCCCCGCCGGGGGCCCGGCCCGGCCGCAGGGCCCGGGGCCCC
>NZ_JBHUYG010000083.1:0-19608 GCF_042668795.1 Pedococcus sp. NPDC057267
ACCCTGGGGGCGCCCACCCCGTCGGGTCGGGGGGACGTCGACGACTCGCTCGCGGTGCGCACCGACGGGCTCACCAAGCGCTTCGGCAACCAGGTCGCCGTGGACTCGCTCGACCTGCGGGTCCCGCGCGGGGCGGTCTACGGCTTCCTGGGCCCGAACGGCTCGGGCAAGACCACCACCATCCGCATGCTCCTCGGCCTGGTCGAGCCGACCTCCGGGAGCCGGTCGCTGCTCGGGCTGCCGATCCCGCAGGGGGCGACCGAGGCCCTGCACCGGGTGGGCTCGCTGGTCGAGGGCCCGGCGTTCCACCCCTACCTCTCGGGTCGTGCCAACCTCGTCCGGCTGGACTCCGCCGACCTGCTCGCCGACCCGCGCACGAGTGGCGAGCGGATCGACCGCGCACTCGACCGGGTGGGCCTGCGGGCCGCTGCCGGCAAGCGGTACCGCGCCTACTCCCTCGGCATGCGCCAGCGGCTGGCCATCGCGGCGGCGCTGCTCGCGCCGCGGGACCTGCTCGTCCTCGACGAGCCGACCAACGGCCTGGACCCGCAGGGCACCCGGGAGGTCCGCAACCTCATCGGCTCGCTCGCCTCGGACGGCACCACCGTCCTCGTCTCGAGCCACCTGCTGTCCGAGGTCGAGCAGATCTGCACCCACCTCGGCGTCATGCGCGAGGGCCGGATGGTGGCGCAGGGCACGACGGCCGAGGTGCGCGGCTCCGGTGTCGTGACCGTGCGTGTCGAGACCGGGCAGCCCGAGCGGGCGGCCGAGGTGCTGACCCGCCTGGGCGCGACGGCTGTCAGCACCAGCCCGACCGGCGTGCGCGCCGACCCGGGCGACCTCGAGCCGGAGGCGGTCGTCGCCGAGCTCGTGCGGGCCGGGGTGGGGGTGCGCGGGTTCGCGCTCGACCGCCCGAGCCTGGAGGACCTGTTCGTCACGCTCACGGGGGAGGGCTTCGATGTCAGCGGCTGACGTCTCGACCGGCACGACCACGACCGGCACGACCACGACCGGCACGACCACGACCGGCACGACCACGACCGGCACGACCACGACCGGCACGACCACGACCGGCACGACCACGACGGGCACGGGCCGCGCCACGGCCCGGCCGGCGTCGCACCGCCTCCTGTCCACCCGCCTGCTGCGCTCGGAGCTGCGGCTGATCGCCGGCCGGCGGCGCAACCAGGCCGGCCTCGCGGTCCTCGCCGCGGTACCGGTCGTCATGGCCATCGCCGTGAAGATGTCGACGCCGCGGGCCGGGGAGGGGCCGGACTTCCTCTCCTCGATCACCAGCAACGGCCTGTTCGTCCCGCTCGCCGCCCTCGGGGTGGAGATGGGGATGTTCCTGCCGCTGGCGATGTCGATGCTCGCCGGCGACGCGATCGCGGGCGAGGCCAACATCGGCACGCTGCGCTACCTGCTCGCCGTCCCGGTGGGCCGCACCCGCCTGCTGCTCGTGAAGTACGTCTCGCTGTGCATCGGCGCGTTCTGGGGGATAGCGGCTGTGGCGCTGCCCGGTGCGGTCGTCGGCATCGCGATCTTCGGCACCGGTCCGCTGACCACCCTGTCGGGCAGCCAGATCTCCTTCGGCGCGGCGGTCTGGCGGCTGCTGCTCGTCATGCTCTACCTGTCGGCGGGCCTGGCCGCGCTCGCCGCCGTGGGCCTGTTCATCTCCACCCTCACCGAGCAGCCGATCGCGGCGGCCATCGCACTCATGATCTTCACGATCGTGTCGTGGATCCTCGACTCGGTGCCGCAGCTGGCCTGGCTGCACCCGTGGCTGGTCGTGGACCACTGGCTCGCCTTCGGCGACCTGCTGCGCGACCCCATCGGCGGCAGCGGCGAGATCACGCGGGGCCTCGCCCTGGCCGCGGCGTATGCCGTGGTGTTCTGGACCGCGGCATGGGCCCGGTTCGCGGGCAAGGACATCACCAGCTGACGAGCGGCGCGTGAGGAGCCCGGGCCGGGCTCGCGGTGTGCCGGGGGGCCGCCGCGGGCCCGCCCCGTTCTTCCCAAGCCCCGGATGCGCGCGAGGTGCCCCGGCCAGTCCCTCCGGTGAGGTGGTGACGAGCGACACCCCGCGGGGCGGTACCGCGCCTACCGGGCGGTAACTAGGCTCGACCGCCATGACGACCCTTGCAGGCAGGACGATCCTCATGTCCGGCGGGAGCCGCGGCATCGGCCTCGCGATCGCGGTGCGCGCCGCCCGTGACGGAGCCAACGTCGCCCTGGTCGCCAAGACCGACCGGCCCGACCCGCGCCTGGCCGGCACGATCCACACGGCCGCCGACGCGATCCGCGAGGCCGGGGGGAACGCCCTCCCGATCGTGGGCGACATCCGCGACGACGCCACCATCGCCGCCGCGGTCGAGCGCACCGTGGCCGAGTTCGGCGGCATCGACGTCGTCGTCAACAACGCGAGCGTCCTCAACCTCAGCCCGACCGCCGACCTCGACCCGAAGCGGTACGACCTCATGCAGGACGTCAACGTCCGCGGCACGTTCATGCTGACCCGCTCGGCCATCCCGCACCTGCTCGCCAGCCCCGACCCCAAGGTGCTCACCCTGAGCCCGCCCATCAACCTGGACCCGCGCTGGTTCGCCGGGCACCCGGCATACACGATGGCGAAGTACGGCATGACGATGGCGGCGCTGGGCTTCGCCCACGAGCTGGGGCAGAAGGGCGTCTCCTCCACCTGCCTGTGGCCGGCGACGCTGGTCGCGACCGACGCGATCGGCAACCTGCCCGGCGGCGACCAGATGGTGGCGGTGAGCCGCAAGCCCGACATCGTGGCCGACGCGGCGTACGAGGTGCTGACCACGGACGGCCAGGAGCTGAACGGGCAGACGCTCATCGACGAGGACCTGCTGCGGTCGCGCGGCGTGACCGACTTCGCGGCGTACTCCATGACCGGTCGCGACGAGGGCCTGGCCCCGGACATCTTCCTGTCCTGACACGGGGGTTGTCCGGCCGCGCCCGGCGCGGTGGGATGTCCCCATGACATCGCTGTCGCACGCCGTGGGCGAGGCCGAGCCGGCCCTGCTCGAGCAGACCATCCCCGACAACCTCGACGCGACCGTGGCCCGGTTCGGCGAGCGCGAGGCGCTCGTCGACGTGCAGCAGGGCATCCGGTGGACGTATGCCGAGTTCGCCGGGCAGGTGGACCGGCTCGCCCGGGCGCTGCTCGCCGCCGGCGTCACCAAGGGTGAGCGCGTGGGCATCTGGTCGCCCAACCGCGCCGAGTGGACCGTCGTCCAGTACGCCACGGCCAAGATCGGCGCGATCCTCGTCAACATCAACCCGGCCTACCGCACGCACGAGCTCGACTACGTCCTCGGGCAGGCGGGCATCACGCGGGTCTTCCTGGCCGAGTCGTTCAAGACCAGCGACTACGTGTCGATGCTGGCCGAGGTGCGGGACAACCGGCCCGACGTCAGCGACGCCTGGGTCTTCGGTCAGCAGTCCTGGGACGACCTGCTGGCGCGCGCGGACGAGGTCACGGCCGAGCAGGTCGCCGAGGTGCAGCGCGGCCTGGAGCCGGGCGACGCGATCAACATCCAGTACACCTCGGGCACGACCGGGTTCCCCAAGGGTGCCACCCTCAGCCACCGCAACATCCTCAACAACGGCTACTTCGTCGGTGAGCTCTGCCGCTACACCGAGGTCGACCGGGTCTGCATCCCCGTGCCCTTCTACCACTGCTTCGGCATGGTCATGGGCAACCTCGCGTGCACCACGCACGGGGCGGCCATGGTGATCCCGGCTCCCGGGTTCGACCCGGCCGCGACCCTCAAGGCGACCGCCGACGAGAAGTGCACCAGCCTGTACGGCGTGCCCACGATGTTCATCGCGGAGTGGGCGCTGGCCGACCACGCGGCCTACGACCTGTCCTCGGTGCGCACCGGGATCATGGCCGGGTCCCCGTGCCCGGCGACGATGATGCAGAAGCTCATCGACGCCGGCATCGACGAGATGACCATCTGCTACGGCATGACGGAGACCTCGCCGGTGTCGACGCAGACCCGCGTGGACGACTCGTTCGAGCACAAGGTCGGCACGGTCGGGCGGGTCATGCCGCACCTGGAGATCAAGGTCGTCGACCCGGTGTCGGGCGAGACGGTCCCGCGCGGGACGCCGGGGGAGTTCTGCACCAAGGGCTACTCGGTGATGCTCGGGTACTGGGAGCAGCAGGACAAGACCGACGAGGTGCTCCAGGACGGCTGGATGCACACCGGCGACATCGCGGTGATGGACGAGGACGGCTACGTCCAGATCACCGGCCGGATCAAGGACATGGTGATCCGCGGTGGGGAGAACATCTACCCGCGGGAGATCGAGGAGTTCCTCTACACCCACCCCGACATCCTCGACGCCCAGGTGATCGGGGTGCCGGACGAGCGGTACGGCGAGGAGCTCTGCGCGTGGATCCGCATGCGCGAGGGGGCGCAGCCGCTCGACGCCGAGGGGGTGCGCGCGTTCGCCACCGGCAAGCTCGCGCACTACAAGATCCCCCGCTACGTCATGGTCGTCGACGAGTTCCCCATGACCGTCACCGGCAAGGTCCGCAAGGTCGAGATGCGGGAGAAGACGGTCGCCGACCTCGGCCTGCACGCCTGACCCGACGACCCCGGCCGACCGACGCAGGAGCCCGGCACCCCCTCCGGTGTGCCGGGCTCCTCGTGTGCGGGCGGACGGCCCAGGCCGAGCCGACCGACGACCGGTTCGCCGACCGCGGCGGCGTGCCCCGGCCGGCGCGCAGCGGTCAGGCGCGAACCGGTCGTCCGCCGGTCGGGTGGCTCGGCCACCAGAACCGCTCGCCGAGGAGGCTGACCAGCGCCGGTACGAGGATGCTGCGCACGACGAGCGTGTCGAGCAGGACGCCGAACCCGACGATGACGCCGATCTGGGCCAGCTGCACCAGCGGCAGCACGCCGAGCACCGCGAACACCGCCGCGAGCAGGATGCCCGCGCTCGTGATCACGCCGCCGGTGACGGCGAGCGCCCGCACGATCGCCTCCCGGGCCGGCGCCCCCTCGGAGGCCTCCTCGCGGGCCCGGGTCGTGAGGAAGATGTTGTAGTCGACGCCGAGGGCCACGAGGAACAGGAACGCCAGCAGGGGGGTGCTGACGGCCAGCGGCGGGTAGTCGAGCAGGTGGCGGAACGCGAACCAGCTCGCTCCCAGGCTCGCCACGTAGGTTGCGACGACCGTCGTCACGAGGAGCACGGCCGCGACCACCGAGCGCAGCAGCAGCATGAGCACCACCACGACGATCCCGAGGATCACGGGGAACAGCACCAGGCGGTCCCGGTCGGCCGTCGTCTTGGCGTCCAGCGCCTCCGCGTCGCTGCCGCCGACGAGCGCGTCCGCGCCCGGGACGGCGTGGACCGCCGTCCGCAGCGCCTTCACCCGGTCGAACGCCTTGGTCGTCCCGGGGGAGGCGTCGAGGACGGCGCTGAGCTCGACGAACCGGTCGTCGCCTCCCGCCGTGCGGACCTGCTGGACCCCGTCGACGCCCTTGGCCGCGTCGGTGACCGCTGCGGCGGCGGAGGCCCTGGTGATGATGGTGGCGGGCTCGCTCGTTCCGGCCGGGAACGCGGCCGCGAGCTGCTCCTGGCCGACGACGGCCTCCGGCTTCTTGAGGAACTGCTCGTTGGGGGACTGGCCCACCGAGAGGCTGAGGCCGCCGAGGGCGAGGACGACGAGCACGGCCACCGAGGAGACGGCCACGACCACCGGCCGCCCGGTCACCGCGTCGCCGAGGCGACGCCACACGCCGGCGTGGCTGGGGTCGAGGGTGCCCACGCGCGGGACGAACGGCCAGAAGAGCCGGCGCCCGAACATCACCATCGCGGCCGGCAGGACGAGCAGGGCGTACAGCAGGGCGACCACGATTCCCAGCGCGCCGGCATACCCCAGCGACCGTGCGAACGGGTCGTCGGCCAGGCCAAGGCTGAGCAGCGCCAGGGTGACGGTGCCGCCGCTGGCCAGGATGGCGGGCGCGGCCGAGCGCAGCGCCGCCCGCATGGCCTCGTGGCGGTCCTCGGTGCGGCGCAGCTCCTCCCGGTAGCGGGCGATGAGCAGCAGGGCGTAGTTGGTGCCGGCGCCGAAGACCAGGACCGACGTGATGCCGGTGACCGCGCCGTCGGCGCGGACGTCGCTGATGCGCGACAGGACGGTGAGTGCCTTGCTCGCGACCTGGTCGCCGGTCCCGACGACGGTCAGCGGCACCAGCCACAGCCACGGGCTGCGGTAGGTGATGAGGAGCAGGATCGCCACCACGCCTGCGGTCGCGGCGAGCAGCCGGATGTCGGCGCCCTCGAACACCGCGCCGATGTCGGCCCCGAACGCCGGTCCGCCGGTGACGGTCGCCGTCAGGCCGGCGGGCAGGCCCTCCCGGACGGCCGCGCGCAGGGCCTTGACCGCATCGGCGTTGGCGCCGTCCGGCAGGTCTGCCTTGAGCGGCACGACGACCAGGGCCGTGCCCTTGTCCGCCGAGAGCTGCGGCGGGATGGCGCCCGACGAGGGGCCGCCCGTCCCACCGGGGGTGCCCGGAGCGCCGCTCTGGGCGCCGGCGGAGGGCGCCCACTGCTTCACGGCGGCGACGCCCCGGTCCCGGGAGGCCTCGACGGCCGTGACGTCGACCGCGCCGGACGCCGCCTTGTAGACGACGATCGCCGGGGCGACACCACTGGAGGGAAGCTGCGCGCGCAGGGCGTTCACCTGGGCGGACTCGGCGCTGTCGGGCAGCGACGCGGCGGTGGTGGAGACCGCCTTGGGCTGCCCGGCGAACGCGAAGGCCGCCCCGGAGACGAGGATCGCGAGCACGACGACGACCCACTTGACCCGGGGCCCCACGAGACCTCCGAGGGCGCGACCTGCGGGTGAGAAGAACCCGTGCGGGTCCCGTGCCGGCTTCTTGTCTCCACTCTGGAACATTTCCATGGTGGAAATACTAGACTGTCCCCGTGACGCACCGCGACCCGACGCCTCCTGCGGCCATGGAGGCGGCCATCATCGATCGGCTCCGCGAGTTCACGACCGCCATGGACCACTACATCGACGCGCACGGCGGCCGGCACGGGCTGCACCGCACCGACCTCAACGCCCTCGGCCACGTGATGGACGCCAGCCGGCGGGGCGAGGACCTCGGGCCGGGCGAGCTCGCCGCCGCCCTCAACCTCAGTGCGCCCGCCACGTCCGCCCTGCTCGCCCGGCTCGAGGGTGTCGGCCACGTCCAGCGGCGGCACAGCGCCACCGACCGCCGGCGCGTGTCGATCGAGATGACCGACGAGGCGATGCAGGTGGGTCGGGACGTGTTCGCCCCCATCGGGGGCGCGATCCGGGACGTGATCGCCGGCTTCACCCCGGCCGAGCGGGAGGTCGTCCTGCGCTTCCTCGGCGAGGTCGTGGACCGCACCAACGCCGCCGCCAGGCAGGACCCGCACGACCCGTCGGCCCCCTGACCGGTCTCCGGCCTGGCCCTTGACCGGTCTCCGGCGTGGCCCCTGACGGGTCTCCGGCCCCTGGGCCGCCCCGCCGACCTCCCGGGAGGAATGTCTTGACGCGGGTCGGCGTTGGGCTAGATAGTTGAATTTGAAACTATCCGATGGAGGGACCATGCCAGCCGTCACCGTCTCCGACCTCACCGTCCTGCCGCGGGTGCCGAGCCCGTCGCCGGCCGCCACGTCGCGACCCGTGCGTTCGATCACCAGCGCGCCCGGCGGCGTCGAGGGCGAGGGCTTCCCGGTGAAGCGCGCCTTCGCCGGCGTCGACCTGCGCGACCTCGACCCGTTCATCCACATGGACGAGATGGGCGAGGTGGAGTACGCCCCGGGCGAGCCGAAGGGGACGCCGTGGCACCCCCACCGCGGCTTCGAGACCGTCACCTACATCATCGACGGCATCTTCGACCACCAGGACTCCTTCGGTGGCGGCGGCACGATCACCAACGGCGACACCCAGTGGATGACCGCCGGCTCGGGGATCCTGCACATCGAGGCCCCGCCGGAGCACCTCGTCGTCAGCGGCGGACTGTTCCACGGCTTCCAGCTGTGGGTGAACCTGCCGCGCGTCGACAAGCTCAAGCCCCCGGCATACCAGGACCTGCGCTCCTCCGAGGTCGGGCTCCTGACCTCCGCGGACGGGGGCGCGCTGCTGCGCGTCATCGCCGGTGAGGTCGGCGGCGTGACCGGGCCCGGGTCGACGCACACGCCCATGGCGATGGTGCACGCGACCGTCGCCCCGGGCGGCGAGGTCGTCCTGCCGTGGCGCAGCGACTTCAACGCCCTCGTCTACGTCATGAGCGGCGACGGGTTCGTCGGCCCGGACCAGTCGCCGATCGGCACCGGCCAGCTGGCCGTGCTGGGCGCGGGCGACACCCTGCGGCTGTCGTCGGCGCGCACGCAGCAGGAGCGGTATGCCGCGGGGCTCGACGTGCTCGTGCTCGGTGGACGGCCGATCCGCGAGCCCGTCGCGTGGGCGGGGCCCTTCGTCATGAACAACCGTGCCGAGCTCGTCCAGGCCTTCGAGGACTACCAGGCCGGCCGGCTCGGGCAGCCCGTCCCGCACGGCGACGTGGGCGGTGCCACCTCCTGACGGGTCGCGTCCAGTCGTGCGATACGATACGGTTCGTATCGTAACGAGAGGAGGCGAGCACAGATGACCCAGACCATGACTCGCACCCGCGCGGAGCACCGCGCTCGCGCCGCCCACGAGGCCCGGCGCTACCCCCATGACTACCTGCACACCGACCGCACCTACGAGCAGTCGCAGCGCGACATCGGCGGCAGCCTGTTCCTCGGCGCCGTCACGCTCATCGCCCTGATGGCGCTCATCGTCACCGGCCTGATCTTCTAGCGGCCCGGCGCGGCGCACGGCGAAGCCCCCACCCGACCGTCCCCGGGTGGGGGCTTCGTCGTCGTCAGGGCCCGGCGGCCTACGACTCGGGCAGGGCCGCGAAGGTCGCCTTGGCGTCGCGGTACCACCCGAGCGAGCGCTTGGGGTGGCGCCAGCGGTTCTTCATGTCCTCCCGGGCCGGCAGGTGGGCGGAGTCGCCCGCCCGCTCGGCGTCCCGGAGGTGCCGATCCTGGGCCTTGATGACCTCGTCGGCGGTCTCGCCGCGGTGCTCGAGCTCGCAGGGGCCGCCGAGCTGGCGGCAGGTCATGGTCTTCATCGCTTCTCCTCCGGCCGGGTGGCCCTGGTGTCGGTGGGTGGTGCCTCTGCCTGTTCGACGTCCGGGGCGGCGCAGGTGTGACCGGTCACCGGAGGGGTTTCCGCGGGACCCCGTCAGTCGCGAGGTGTGGCGGCGTCGCGGGGAGCACCCGCCTCGCGACGCGTCACCCGCGCGAGCACCTCGGGGTCGGCGCGGAAGGTGATCGCGGTGACGAGCCCGTCGGCGAGGGTGAAGTCGAACAGCACCTTGGCCTCGCCGCGCAGGTACCAGGCGGCCCCCGGACGGTCGTCGACCAGGACCGGCAGCGCCGACTTCGCCGACCCGTTGAAGAAGGTCGCCACCTCCTCGCGGCCCTCGATCCGCTGCGGCGTCCCGGCGAGGACGGCCGTGTCGTCCGCCGTCACGACCGCGTCCGGCGCCAGCAGCTGCACCAGCCGGGTGAAGTCCCCCTCGCGCGCGGCGGACAGGAACGCGTCGACGACCTCCCAGTCGGCAAGGGCGTCCTCCGCCGCCGGCTGGCGCACCTTGGCCCGCGCGCGGGAGGCGAGCTTGCGTGCCGCCGCCGGGGTGCTGTCGAGCACCGTGGCGATCGTGGCGAACTCGAAGCCGAACGTGTCGTGCAGCACGAACGCCACCCGCTCCTGCGGCGTCAGGCGGTCGAGCACGACCTGCAGGGCGATGCCGACCGTGTCCGCGAGCACGACGTCGTCGGCGGGGTCGGGGGCCTGCTCGACCACCTCTACCTCCGGCACGGGCACCGAGCGCCGCGCCCGCAGCCGGTCCAGGCACAGCCGCGTCGTCACGGTCGTCAGCCAGGCGGGCAGGTTCTCGATGTCGTCGTCCGTGGCGTCCAGCCGCAGCCACGCCTGCTGGACCACGTCCTCCGCCTCGGCCGCGTCGGTCAGCACCCGGGCGGCGAGCCCCACGAGCCGCGGCCGCTCGGCCACGAACATCTCCGTCCGGTCCACGGCACGACCCTTCCACGAAACGACGCTGGCACCCCACCGACGCACCACGTGCCGCGGATGTGACGGCAGGTGGCGCGGCGGCGTCTCACACTGTCCGGACGGTGGACGCGGCACGCGACCGTGCTCACAAAGCCGCCACTCTCGGACGCCCAGCCAATAGGTTTGGGCGCGTCACGGCCTTCCAACGACGGGAGCAACAGTGCGGATCGGTGTCCCTGCGGAGTCCAAGCCGGGTGAGACCCGGGTCGCCGCCACGCCCAGGACGGTCGGGCAGTTCGTCGGCCTCGGGTACGACGTGGTGGTCGAGCGCGGTGCCGGTGCGCGGGCCTCCTTCCCCGACGAGGCGTATGCCGCCGCGGGCGCCACCTGCGTCGAGGCGGGCGAGGCGTGGACCTCCGACGTCGTCCTCAAGGTCAACGCCCCGGACGAGGCCGAGGTCGCGCGCCTGCGGGCGGGCACCCTGCTCGCCTGCCTGTTGTCCCCGGCCCTGCGTCCCGACCTCGTCGAGCAGCTCACCGCCGCCGGCGTCACCGCGCTCGCGATGGATGCCGTCCCGCGGATCTCCCGGGCCCAGTCGCTCGACGTCCTCTCCTCCATGGCGAACATCGGCGGCTACCGCGCGGTGATCGAGGCGGCGCACGAGTTCGGCTCGCTCTTCACCGGCCAGGTCACCGCGGCCGGCAAGGTGCCCCCCGCCACGGTGCTCGTCGTGGGCGCAGGTGTCGCCGGTCTGGCCGCCATCGGCACCGCCAACAGCCTCGGCGCCGTCGTGCGCGCGTTCGACGCCCGCTCCGAGGTCGGCGAGCAGGTCGAGTCGATGGGCGCGCAGTTCCTGCGGATCGACGTCGAGGACGAGGGCCCGTCGGCGACCGGCTACGCCAAGGAGATGGGCGAGGACTTCAACCGCAAGGCCGCCGAGCTGTACGCCCAGCAGGTCCGCGAGGTCGACATCGTCATCACCACCGCCCTCATCCCGGGCCGGCCCGCCCCCCGCCTCATCACCGAGGAGATGGTCGCCACGATGAAGCCGGGCTCGGTCGTCGTCGACATGGCGGCCGCCAACGGCGGCAACGTCGCCGGCGCCGTCGCCGACCAGCTGGTGACCACGCCGAACGGCGTCAAGATCATCGGCTACACCGACCTCCCCGGGCGGCTGCCGACCCAGGCCAGCCAGCTCTACGGCACCAACCTCGTCAACCTGCTCAAGCTCCTCACCCCCGGCAAGGACGGCCGCGTCGTCCTCGACCTCGACGACGTCGTGCAGCGCGGCATGACCGTCTGCCGTGACGGCGAGACGCTGTGGCCGCCACCGCCCGTGCAGGTCAGCGCCGCCCCGTCGGCGCCCGCCGCGAAGGCGCCCGAACCCGCGGCACCCAAGCCGCCACCGGACCCGCGGCGCCGGTATGCCGTGATGGCACTGGCCGCGGTCCTCTTCGGCCTCGTCGCCGCGAACTCCCCGTCGGTCTTCCTCGGGCACTTCACGGTCTTCGCGCTCGCGGTCATCGTGGGCTTCTACGTCATCTCCAACGTCGCCCACGCCCTGCACACGCCGCTGATGTCGGAGACCAACGCGATCAGCGGCATCATCCTCGTCGGCGCGATCCTCCAGGTCGGCAGCGGGGACGCGGTCGTGCGCACCATCGCCCTGGTGGGCATCGTCATCGCGAGCATCAACATCTTCGGTGGGTTCGCGGTCACCGGCCGCATGCTCCAGATGTTCCGGAAGGACTGACCGGTGGTCACCAACAACGTCGTCCAGGCGGCATACATCGTCTCGGCCGTCCTCTTCGTCCTCTCCCTCGCCGGGCTCTCGAAGCACGAGAAGGCCAAGGAGGGCAACGCCTTCGGTATCGCCGGCATGGTGATCGCGCTCGTCGCCACCCTGTGGCTCTCAGCGTCGCGGTCGGAGAACGGGCTCGTCACGATCCTGCTCGTGCTCGTCGCCATGGCGGTCGGCGGCTCGATCGGGCTGTGGCGGGCGCGGGTCGTCGAGATGACCCAGATGCCCGAGCTCGTCGCGATGCTGCACTCGTTCGTGGGCCTCGCCGCGGTGCTCGTCGGCTTCAACTCCTTCGCCGAGGGCGGCGAGGCGGGGACGGGCGAGACCATCCACCTCGTCGAGGTGTTCCTCGGCGTCTTCATCGGCGCCGTGACCTTCACCGGGTCGATCGTCGCGTTCCTCAAGCTGTCGGCGCGGATCAAGTCCTCGCCGCTCATGCTCCCCGCCCGCCACTGGCTCAACCTCGCGGCCCTGGTCGTCTCGGCCGGCCTTCTCGTCTGGTTCGTGGCGTCGGGGTCGATCGTCCCGCTGCTCGTCATGACGGTCGTCGCGCTGGCGTTCGGCTGGCACCTCGTGGCCTCCATCGGCGGCGGCGACATGCCGGTCGTGGTGTCGATGCTCAACAGCTACTCCGGCTGGGCCGCGGCCGCCGCCGGCTTCATGCTCGGCAACGACCTGCTCATCGTCACGGGCGCCCTCGTCGGCTCCTCCGGTGCGATCCTCAGCTACATCATGTGCCGGGCGATGAACCGCTCGTTCTTCTCGGTCATCGCGGGCGGGTTCGGCCAGGAGGTCGCGGTCGGCGCCGACACCGACTACGGCGAGCACCGCGAGACCACCGCCGAGGACGTCGCCGAGCTGCTGCGCGACGCGTCCTCCGTGGTCATCACCCCGGGCTACGGCATGGCGGTGGCCCAGGCGCAGTACCCCGTCGCCGAGCTCACCAGCCAGCTGCGCAGGAAGGGGGTCAACGTCCGGTTCGGCATCCACCCGGTCGCCGGACGCCTGCCCGGGCACATGAACGTCCTGCTCGCCGAGGCCAAGGTGCCCTACGACATCGTGCTCGAGATGGACGAGGTCAACGACGACTTCCCCGACACCGACGTCGTCCTCGTCATCGGCGCCAACGACACCGTGAACCCGTCGGCGTCCGAGGAGCCGTCCAGCCCCATCGCGGGCATGCCGGTGCTCGAGGTGTGGAAGGCGCGCAACGTGGTCGTCTTCAAGCGGTCCATGGCCACCGGGTATGCCGGGGTGCAGAACCCGTTGTTCTTCAAGGAGAACAGCGCGATGCTCTTCGGCGACGCCAAGGAGCGCGTCGAGGACATCATCAAGGCTCTCTGACCTGCGAGCAGGCCCTAGTCGACCGGCCGGGCTCCCGTCACGCGCCGGCGACGCGCGCGGGCTCGGGCTCGGTGTCGTGGCCGCGCCGGGCCAGCCGGCTGTTCCGGTAGCTGTACGCGAAGTAGATGACGAACCCGAGGGCCATCCAGACCAGGAAGCGGATCCAGGTCTCGACCGACAGGTTGAGCATCAGGTAGAGCGAGGCCAGCGCCGCGAACCCGGGCAGCCACGGCGACAGTGGCACCCGGAAGGCGCGCTGGATGTCCGGACGGCGCCGGCGCAGGATCGGCACCGCGAGCGAGACGAGGGTGAACGCGGCGAGCGTGCCGATGTTCACCATCTCCTCGAGGTCGACGTGGTTGCCGAGGTAGCCGGCGATGAACGCCACGATGGCGCCGACGAGCACCGTGATCCGGATCGGGGTGCCCGTGCGCGGGTTGGTGCGCCCGAGGCCGGCGGGCAGCAGCCGGTCGCGGCACATGGCGAACAGCACGCGGGTGGCTCCGATGATGAGCGTCATCACGACGGTCGTGAGGCCGGCGACGGCGCCGCAGGAGATGACCGTCGCATACGCCGACTTGCCCACGTCCTTGAAGGCGGTGGCCAGCGCGGCATCCGGGTCGATCTTGTCGTACTTGACCATGCCCGTGATGACGAAGGCGACGGCGACGTAGAGGATCGTGCAGATCACGAGCGAGGCGATGATCCCGATCGGCAGGTCGCGCTGGGGGTTCTTGGCCTCCTCGGCGGTGGTGGCCACCACGTCGAAGCCGATGTAGGCGAAGAACACGATGCCGGCGCCGGCGAAGATGCCGCCGAGGCCGTAGGTCGACGGCGTGAAGCCGAACATCGCCTGGATGAGCGGCTGGGTGAGGCCCGAGGCGCCCTCGCCCGCCTTGGCGGGCGGCACGAACGGGGTGTAGTTCGCCGTCTTGATGTAGGCGATGCCCGCGACGATGACGAACAGCACGATGAAGAGCTTGATCGCGACCAGCACGAGGTTGACCCGCATCGACTCCTTGATGCCCCAGGCCACGAGCGCGGTCAGCACGGCGACGAGCAGGAACGCGAGCAGGTTGAACTGCCCGCCCGGGTTGTCCTTGGTCAGCGGCGCCAGGGCGGACGGCAGGTGGATGCCGAGGTCGTTCAGCAGGAGGTTCGCGTAGGACGACCAGCCCTGGGACACCACCCCGGCACCGAGGGCCAGCTCGAGCAGGAGGTCCCAGCCGATGATCCACGCCACGATCTCGCCGAGGGACGCGTACGAGAACGTGTAGGCGGACCCCGACACCGGGACGGTCGAGGCGAACTCCGCGTAGCAGAGGGCGGCGAGACCGCAGACGACCGCGGCCACGACGAAGGAGATGGTGATCGCCGGCCCGGCATACGCCTGCGCGGCCTTGCCGGTGAAGGTGAAGATGCCGGCGCCGATGATGACGCCGATGCCGAACACCGTCAGGTCGAGCCAGGACAGGCTCTTCTTGAGGGCGAACTCCGGGTCGTCGGTCTCGCTGATGGACTGTTCGACCGACTTGGTCCGCATCACGGACATGGGCACGACCTCCAGTGGCTCGGCGGCGGGGCGACGGCGTGGCGCCCCGGTTGGCCGACCACGCTAGCGCTCGTCGTCCTCCCGGGCGCGGCGACGGCGCAGGGGGATCGGCCCGGTGTCGGCGCTGCGGTCGCGGGCCCGCAGGTCGGGCGAGCGGTAGAGGGTGTCGCCCTGGTCACCGCTCGACGGGCCGGGGTCGCCGGCCGTGGGGTGTGCCGGGGTGTGCCGCGGGGAGTTCCAGCCGGCGTACGGGTCGGGCAGGTCCGCGCGGACCGGCACCGGCTCGGTCCACGGCTCGTCCACCCACGGCTCCTGTTTTTGCGGCTCGTCCCACTGGTCGTCCCACGGCTGGCCGGGACCGCCCCACGGGGCGCCGCGGCCCTGGTCGCGCCCGGAGCCGCGGAACATCTCCGCGCAGATGACGCGGTAGTTGTGGTCGGGCTGGGGGACCCAGTTCACCTCGTGCAGGGCCTGGTCCTGGCCCGCCGACTCCATGACGAAGCGGCCGTAGCCCAGCAGCCGGCCGGGCACCGACCTCTCGTAGGACATGTCCGTGACCTTCATCAGCGGCATCATCGCCACCTTGCGGGTGATGAAGCCGTAGAAGAGCAGCAGGCGCTTGTCGGTCGCGACGAACCAGTCGTGCCGCCACTCGGCCACCCGGTAGGCCATCCGCGCGACCAGGGCGAACCACAGCCACCACGTGCCTGTGGTCAGCCAGCCGACGGAGGCGGGGATCCGCGCGTCGAGCCACAGCGCGAGCACCGCGCCGAGGAGGACGCTGCCGACGGGCTCGGCCACCTTGGCCCAGTGCTGGTGGACCGCCGTCACGAGCCGCTCCCCGTCGAGCAGGTACCGGTCGAGCTCGGCGTTCCGGCGCGGCACGGAGAGGGGTCCCGGCTCGGGGAGGCTCACGGCCGCGGCCTGCTACCGGCCGAGGAGGGAGTCGAAGAAGGTGCCGATGCCGCGGGCCCCGTCGGCGAGGATCGAGCCGGACGTCTTGACGATGTCGGCGGCCTGGTGCGGGGACGTGATGATCGCGTAGGCGGCGAACGCGACGAGGACCCAGACCAGGATCTTCTTTGCGCGCTGCATGGACACTCCTCGGGCGTGGGGACAGGTCCGCCCGAGCGGGCACACCTCCATCCCATCGTGCCCGACGGGGTCGTCCGTTCGGTGGAGGCGCGCCCGGCCCGTTCGGCCGAGGGGCCGGCGACGGGCGGTGACCCGGCGGGGTCAGACCAGGCCGTAGAGGCGGTCGCCCGCGTCGCCGAGCCCCGGGACGATGTAGCCCTTGTCGTTGAGCCGCTCGTCCATGGCGCCGGTGACGATGGTGATCGGGATGTCGAGGTCGGCGAGCGCCTCCTCGACGTGCTTGACGCCCTCGGGGGCGGCGAGCAGGCACACGGCGGTGATGTCGTCGGCGCCCCGGTCGGCGAGGTAGCGGATCGCGTCGGCAAGGGTGCCGCCGGTGGCGAGCATGGGGTCGACGACGTAGCACTGGCGGCCGCGGAGGTCGTCGGGCAGGCGGTTCGCGTAGGTGATCGCCTCGAGCGTCTCCTCGTTGCGCTGCATGCCGAGGAAGCCGACCTCGGCACCCGGCAGCAGGCGCACCATGCCCTCGAGCATGCCGAGGCCGGCGCGCAGGATCGGGACGATGAGCGGCTTGGGGTTGGACAGCTTGATGCCGGTGGTGGGCGCGACCGGGGTCTCGATGTCGAACGGCTCCACCCGCACGTCCCGGGTCGCCTCGTACGCGAGCAGCGTCACCAGCTCCTCGGTCAGCCGCCGGAAGGTGGGGCTGTCCGTCCGCTTGTCACGCAGGTAGGTCAGCTTGTGCGTGATGAGGGGGTGGTCGGCAACGTGGACGCGCATAGGCGAAACTTAGCGCGTGACCTCGACCCGCGGCCCGGCGCCCGACGGCAGGTATGCCGCGTGGATGGGGGAGGCGCTCGACCTCGCCGGACAGGCGGCTCTGGACGGTGACGTGCCCGTGGGTGCCGTCGTCGTGGACGCTGCCGGTGAGGTCGTCGGGCGCGGTCGGAACCTGCGCGAGGTCGAGCACGACCCGACGGCGCACGCCGAGGTCGTGGCGCTGCGGGAGGCCGCCGCGCGCCGCGGGGAGTGGCGGCTCGAGGGCTGCACCCTCGTCGTGACGCTGGAGCCCTGCCCGATGTGCGCGGGTGCCCTGCTCCTGTCCCGGGTCGACCGGCTCGTCCTGGGGGCCTGGGACCCGAAGCTGGGCGCGACGGGCTCGGTGTGGGACCTCGTCCGGGACCGCAGGGCCAACCACTTCGTCGAGGTCGTCGGCGGGGTGCGCGAGCAGGAGTGCTCGGCCCTGCTGCTCGACTTCTTCACCAGCCACCGAGAGGCAGCCCGGTCGTGAGCGGACTCGTCAGCAGCCTGGTCGACACGGTCCTCGGCGCCCCGCCGTGGCTCGTCTACCTCATCGTCGGCCTCGTCGTGTTCGCCGAGGACGCCCTGTTCGTGGGCTTCGTCCTCCCCGGCGAGACGCTCGCCATCATCGGGGGCGTGACGGCCAGCATCGGCCACACGTCGTTCCCGGTGGTGCTGCTCGTCGTCATCGTGTGCGCGGTCGTGGGCGACTCGGTCGGGTACGAGATCGGCAAGCACTTCGGCCCCCGGGTGCTGGAGCTGTCGCTCCTGAAGAAGCGACGCAAGCGGCTCGACGAGGCGCAGGACTTCCTGCGCCGCCGGGGCGGCTCGGCCGTCTTCCTCGGACGCTGGACCGCCTTCTTCCGTGCGGTCATGCCGGCGCTCGCCGGTCTCAGCGGTATGCCGTACCGCATGTTCCTGCCGTGGAACGCGGTCGGGGGCATCGCCTGGGGCGCGACGGCCGTCACGGGTGGCTACCTCGCCGGGGAGTCCTACCGCCGCGTGGTGAAGTGGCTGGGCACGGGCGCGGCTGTGGTGGTCGGCGTGATCGTCCTCGTCGCGGTCGTGGTGGTCGTCGTGCGGCGTCGCCGCCGGGAGCGCGCTCGCTCGGCCGGCTGAGCGGTGCTCAGGCCGGCTCCGGTTCCGCCTCGCGGGCCGGGGACGGCTGGGTGTCCGCCCGCACCTTCGGCATGAGGACGCCGGCGGCAACCGTGAGGGCCGCAGCCACCACCACGGCGACGAAGACGGCACGGCCGGACGACGTGGCGGTGGCGGGGTCGGTCTCGGGACGGCCGGTGGACGCGACCACGGCGTTGGCGACGGCGCCGAAGACGGCGGCCCCCAGGGCGCTGCCGATGGACCGCGCGAACATGTTGGTTCCGGTCGCCACGCCGCGCTCGTGCCACTCCACGCTCGCCTGGGCCGCGATGAGCGACGGCGTCGCCACCAGGCCCATGCCCATGCCCACGACGAAGCAGGTGACGGCGACGACGAGGACCGAGGGGTGGGCGGAGAGCAGCGCGAGCGCCGCCGAGCCGAGCAGCACCAGGGCGAGCCCGATGAGGATGGTCGGGCGGAAGCCCCAGCGCAGGTAGAACAGCCGGCCCGACACGGTGGCGGCGAGGGGCCAGCCGAGCGTGAGGGCGGCGAGGGCGAGGCCGCCGACGAGCGGGGAGACGCCGAGGGAGTTCTCGAGGTAGGTCGGGACGAACGACGTCAGGCCGATGAGGATGACGCCGACCCCGAGCGACAGGGCGGTCGTGGTGACGAGCAGGCGGCGGCTGAGGACCCACAGCGGGAGGACGGGCTCGGCGGCGCGGCGCTCGATCCACGGGAAGAGCGCCAGCAGCGCGGCACCGGCGGCGAACACCGCGATGCTCGTCGGGGAGGACCAGGCCCACGCCTGTCCGCCCTCGAGGACGCCGAGGATGACCAGCGCCATCCCGGCCGTCAGCACCGCCGACCCGGCGTAGTCGATCTTGTGCGGACGCCGTTCGACGGACTCGTGGAAGTCGCGCGCGATGAGGAAGGCGGCGAGCAGGCAGAGCGGCACGTTCACGAAGAAGATCCAGCGCCAGATCCCCAGCTGGGAGAAGACGCCCCCGAGGGTCGGGCCGACGACCGACGAGATCGCCCACACGCTGGCGAGGTAGCCCTGGGTCGTCGCCCGCTCGGCCACCGTGTAGATGTCGCCGGCGATGGTGATGGCCATGGGCTGGACCGCACCCGCGCCGAGACCCTGCACGGCGCGGAAGGCGATCAGGGCGGGCATGCTCCAGGCGAACCCGCACACCACCGACCCGGCGAGGAAGAGCCCGATCCCGAGGAGCATGAGCGGCTTGCGGCCGAAGATGTCGGCGAACTTGGCGTACACCGGGACCGAGACACCTTGGGCGAGCAGGTACACCGAGAAGAGCCACGGGAACTGGGCGAAGCCACCGAGGTCGCGGACGATCGACGGCACGGCGGTGGCGAGGATCGTGGCGTCGATCGCGATGAGGCCCGTCGAGACCATGAGGGCCAGCAGGATGGGGCCGCGCTCGGAGCGCAGCCCGACGGCAGCACGGGACGTCGGGGTCACGTCCTGGTTCAAGTCCCGGACGGGGGTGGTGCATTCCCAGGCGTCCCACGGGGCGGTCACGGGGCGGGGACGGGCAGTGCGGGTGCCCGGCCGGGGCCGTCCTCGGGCTCGAGTCGAGGGCGGCCGGGGCGATTTCGGAACCGGTCCACCCCTCGGGTACCCTGCTCGGCGGTGGCGTGTCCGAGCGGCCTAAGGAGAACGCCTCGAAAGCGTTTGTGGGTGAAAGTCCACCGAGGGTTCAAATCCCTCCGCCACCGCCAGACACGACGAAGGCCACCCCGATGCGAAGCGAGGGTAGGCCTGCGTCGTGT
>NZ_JBHUYG010000084.1:0-19493 GCF_042668795.1 Pedococcus sp. NPDC057267
GGTGCCGCCCGTTCGTGCATCCTTGGGACCCCTTCGCGTCCCTCCGTGCGGGGTGGGTGCCCACCACCGACGTGCCCCGCCCCTACTCTGGAGCCCGTGCCACGATCCCCGCTCACCCGTAGATCCGTCCTGCTCGGTGTCGCCGCTGCCGCCTCGTCCCTGGTGGCGGCGTGCTCCAAGGCCAAGCCGAGGCAGGCCCCGACAACCTCCTCGTCCAGCACGACCACGACGAAGCCCCCCGCACCCCAGGTCACCGGAACCGGCATCCCCGCCGACCTCCTGGCCGTGATGACTCGCCTGTACCACGGGGGTCCGGTGGCGGCCAGCCCCGGGGTTGCCGCCCCGCTCGCTGCGCGGGCACCCCTCACCGGGTCGGTGGCGACCGCCGGCAGTGTGGGCACGTGGGGCAAGACCCCGATCGCGGTCGTGACCTTCGACCGGGACGCGACGCTCCTCGTCAAGGAGGGCGGCTGGCGGGTCGTCGGTGGCTGGTGGCCGTCGATGAAGGTCGCTGCGCAACCGGCGGGGCTGCGCCGGGTCCTGGTGGTCGGGTCCGACGCACGCCCCGGCGAGGACCCCCGCCGCGCGCGCGGCGACAGCCTGCACATCGTGGCGTTCGACGGCAAGGGCTCCGGCGCCGTCGGCGGCATCCCGCGCGACTCCTGGGTCCCGCTGTCCGTCGGCGGCGTCGGCAAGATCAACTCGGCGCTGTCCCTCGGGGGCCCGGATGCGCTCCAGCGCACGGTGACGTCGGTGACCGGGGTCCCGCTCGAGGGTTACGTCCTGACCGGCTTCAGCGGCTTCCAGTCCGCCGTCGACGCGGTCGGAGGCCTGCGCTTCGACGCCCCCGTCACGGTCATCGGGACCCTGGGCGACACCCTGGTGCGCAAGGGTCCCAACATGCTCGACGGGTTTCGCGCGCTGAACTTCGCCCGGGACCGGCACACCGTGGTCGGCGGTGACTTCGGTCGCTCGGCCAACCAGGGCCTGATCATGCTCGCCGGCGCGACCATGCTCCGCGTGGCCGGCCCGCGCTCGCTGCCGGGCTACCTCACCCGGATCGGCCCCCACGTGATCACCAACCTGTCCGCGGAGAAGGTGCTGACGCTGTCCTCCATGGCGTTCCGGACGCCGGCGGCGGCCTTCCGCAGCCAGGTGGCCCCCGGCCGGGCCGGTATGCAGGGCGCCCAGTCGGTGGTCTTCCTGGCTCCTGAGGCGTCGAAGATGTTCGCGGGCCTGCGCGGTGGGCGTTTTGGCTGAGCCCGCCGGCACGGTGAGGATGGCGCGGACCACCGACGTCCGCGCCATCCGACGGCTCGTCGACCCGCTGGCCGAGGCGGGCGTGCTCGTCAAGAAGGACGCGGTCACCTACTACGAGGCGGTGCAGCAGTTCCGGGTGGCCGAGCGCGAGGGTGCGGTCGTCGGCTGCGGTGCGCTGCACGTCATGTGGGAGGACCTCGCCGAGATCCGGACGCTGGCGGTCAGCCCGCGGGCCAAGGGCACAGGTCTGGGCGGGCTGCTGCTCGAGGCCCTCGTGGCGGACGCCCGTGCCCTCGGGGTCGAGCGGCTCTTCTGCCTCACCTTCGAGGTCGACTTCTTCGCCCGGCACGGCTTCGAGGTCATCGAGGGTCAGGCCGTGGACCCCTTGGTGTATGCCGAGCTCCTCCGGTCCTACGACGAGGGCGTGGCCGAGTTCCTCGACCTCGAGCGGGTCAAGCCCAACACGCTCGGCAACACCCGGATGCTCCGGACCCTCTGAGATCGGTCGCAGCCGAGCCGCTACCCGTGGACCTGTGCCGCGCCGGCGGGCCGGGGCTGTCGAGCACGCTGCCCAGCCGCCCCGGTAGGTGTGGGCGGCGTACGGGCGTGTGGCCGACGGTCACGACACACCGCGAGCGTCGGTGGGGCCACCACCGTCCCGGGAGCCGCCGACACGGGCCGGTCGCGCGGAGAGGCGGATGCGCACCGTCGCCGCGAGGACCAGCACCAGCAGCCCGCTGACGACGCCGAAACCGAACTGCGGCACGAGCGGCAGCGCGATCCCGATGCCGCCGCCGACGACCCAGGCGATCTGCAGCACGGTCTCGGACCAGGCGAAGACCCGCGAGCGGACGGACTCCTCGATGTCGCGCTGCACCACCGCGTCGCTGCTCAGCTTGGTGAGCTGCGCGGTCAGGCCGGCGCAGAGGCCGAGCGTGAGCAGGGTGCCGAGGGAGTAGAAGACCGCAGCAGCCAGGGCAGTGAGGACCTCGGCGATGAGGGCCACGGCGACGATGACGTCCGGCCGGTGCCTGCGCAGCGCGTTGCCGACCACGGTGCCCAGGGCGTTGCCCGCACCGGCGGCCCCCACGACCAGGCCGAGGACGACGGTCCCGTTGTGGCCCGGGATCGGATTCTCGCGCATGAGGAAGGCCATGAACAGGGTGAGGAATCCCGAGAGCAGCCGCGCGCCGATGGCGCCGCAGACGGCGGCGAGCACCGTCGGCGGCAGCGCCGCGACGCGGGCGCGGACCCGGCGGAGGAAACCGGCGCGGGGCTCGAGGGCCGCCGTGCGCGGCAGGTGCAGCGGCACGGTGTCGGCGATGTCGTGCTCGCCCACGCTGGAGTCGACCCGGGCCGGCAGCCGGATCGCCTGGATGGTCGCGACGACGTAGATGAGGAACGCCAGCCGCAGCGACCACTGCGGTCCGACCCGCGCGGCGGCGCCCGCCAGCCCGCCGCCGATCGCCATCCCGGCGACACCGGCCAGCGCGCTGCGGGAGTTGGCGTTGACGAGGCTGAACCCCGCGGGCAGCAGCCGTGGCACGGCGGCCGCGCGGGTGACGCCGTACGCCTTCGACGCGACGAGGCACCCGAGCGCCGCCGGGAAGAGCCAGGCCGAGTGGTCGGCGACCGCGCCGGCGAGCACCCAGCACAGGAACGCGCGCAGGGCCAGGGTGGTGCCGATGGCCCAGCGGCGGCCGTGTCGGAACCGGTCGAGCAGCGGTCCGATGAAGGGCGCCAGCAGGGCGAACGGCGCCATGGTCAGCGCGAGGAACTGCGCGACCTGGCCGCGGGCCTCGTCGGTGGGGATCGCGAAGATCGTGCCTGCGAGGGAGACCGTGAGCGCGGCGTCACCCATGAGGTTGACGAAGTGCAGCTCGATGAGCCGGGCCAGTCCCGTCTCGCCGGCCCCGGCGGACGCCGTGTAGGCGCGCGCCCGACGGGCCCCAGCCCGGCCTCCGCGCCCGGCCAGTCGCGCTCCCGCGACGGTTCCGCGGCCGATGGCGCGTCCCGCCGACGCCGCACGGTGGCGGAACGAGGCGGTCCGGTCCCCGTGGCCACCGGAGTGGTGGGGCTGCTGGCCGGTCGCGCCGGGCCCGTGGGTCATGTCCTGGGGCTCCCGCCGGGCAGGGCGAAGAGGTCCTCGTCGAGCGGCTCGACGAGGCCGTCCGCCACCAGGGAGTCGAGACAGCGCTCGCGCTGGACCACGTCGTCCGACAGCGCCTCCAGGACGGACCGGTGGACGGGCTCGGTGCTGTGCCGCAGGGCGGCGAGCAGCCTGCCGCGCAGCTGCCGGTCGGTGCCGTGCCAGGACTGCCCACGGCGCGCGGGGCCGGCGTGGGGAGGGTGGCCCGCGAGCCGCCAGGCGCACACGTCCGCGAGCGGGCACTGGTCACACCTGGCCGTCCGGGCGGTGCAGACGAGGGCGCCGAGCTCCATGACGGCCACGCTCCAGGTGCGCGCCTCCCGCGGGGCCGCGGGCACGAGCGACCCGGCGCGGGCGAGCTCGGCCCGCGTCGGTGAGGCGGCGGGGTACTCGATGCCCTCCACGGCCCGTGCGAGCACCCGACGGACGTTGGTGTCGACCACCGTGGTGCGCTCGCCGAACGCGAAGGTCGCGACTGCGGCCGCGGTGTACGTCCCGACCCCCGGCAGGGTCAGGAGCTCCGCCTCGGTGCCCGGCACGGCGCCGTCGAAGCGCGCCACCATCGCCGTCGCCGCGGCGTGCAGGCGCAGTGCCCGGCGTGGGTAGCCCAGCCGGCCCCACGCCCGGACCGCCTCGCCCGACGCCTCGGCGGCGAGGTCCGCCGGTGCGGGCCACCGCTGCAGCCACTCCTGCCAGACGGGCAGGACGCGCACGACCGGTGTCTGCTGGAGCATGACCTCCGAGACGAAGACCCCCCACGGGGTGGCGTCGTCCCGGCGCCACGGCAGGTCGCGGGCGGCGGACGCGTACCAGGGCAGGACCCGGGCGTGCAGCAGCGCAGGGGCGTGCAGCAGCTCGGGAGCCGCCGAGCGGGTCACACGTAGCGTTCGAGGATGCTCGACTCGGCGAGGCGCGACAGGCCCTCGCGGACGGCGCGGGCGCGGCCCTCGCCGACGCCCTCGACGTCCATGAGCTCCTCGAGGTTGGCGGCGAGCAGCTTCTGCAGGCTCCCGAAGTGGTCGACGAGGCGGTCGACGATGGCGCCGGGCAGGCGCGGGACCTTGCTGAGCAGGCGGTAGCCGCACGGGCTGACGGCGGAGTCGAGGGCGTCGCCGCCGATGGTGAACCCGACCGCCTTGGCGCCGGCGGACAGGTCGAGCAGCTCGGTCGAGGTGAGCGCCTCGAGGGCCTCCATGGCCTGCTCGAGGGTGAGCTCGAGCCGGGCCGAGGGCAGGTAGTCGCGGACGACGAGCTCGCGGTCGTTGCCGAGGCCGCCGGTGAGCTCCTCGAGCTGGAGGGTCAGCAGGCGGCCGTCGACGCCGAGCTCGACGACGTACCCGGAGATCTCGTCGCGGATGCGACGCACCATCTCCAGGCGCTGCAGGACGCTGGCGACGTCGCGCACGGTCACGAGGTCCTCGATCTCGAGGGCCGACAGCGTGCCGGTGACCTCGTCCAGCCGGGCCTTGTACCGCTCGAGGGTCTGCAAGGCCTGGTTGGCGCGGGACAGGATGGCGCTGGAGTCCTCGAGCACGTGCCGGCGCCCGTCGACGTAGAGCGCGACGATCCGCATCGACTGGCTCACCGAGATGACGGGGTACCCGGTCTGCTTGGCCACGCGTTCGGCCGTGCGGTGGCGGGTGCCGGACTCGCTCGTCTCGATCGAGGGGTCGGGGACGAGCTGGGTGGCGGCGCGCAGGATCCGCGAGGCCTCGCGGTCCAGGACGATGCCGCCGTCCATCTTGGCGAGCTCGCGCAGCCTCGTCGCCGAGAACTCGACGTCGAGCGGGAAGCCGCCGGTCGACAGGCTCTCGACCACGCGGTCGTGGCCCAGCACGATCAGGGCGCCGGTGCGCCCGCGCAGGATCCGCTCGAGGCCGTCCCGCAGCTCGGTGCCGGGTGCCACGGCGGCGAGGGTGGCGCGCAGCGCATCGTCCTCGCGAAGTTCCACTCTCAGGGCCCCTTGTGTTCTGCCGGTCGGTCTGGCGGGAGTCTAACCGGGTGGGGACTGCAGTGCGGAGCGCACCGCGGAGCGGATGTCTGGGCACTCCACGACGGCCATCCCGTCCGGCGCCGGACCGTTGCCCGCGGTGCCTGCCGGCACGTACGCCGTGCGGAACCCCAGCCGTGCCGCCTCGGCCAGCCGACGCGGTATGCCGGTGACGGGGCGCAGCTCGCCGGCGAGTCCGAGCTCGCCGAACGCGACGGCGTCGGGAGGCAGCGGCTGGTCCTTCACCGCGCTGGCCATCGCCAGCGCGACCGCCAGGTCGGACGCGGGCTCGGTGAGCCGGACGCCCCCGACGGTGGACAGGTAGACGTCGCTGCCGCCGATCGGGGCGCCCGCGCGCTTGGCGATCACCGCCACGATCATCGCCACCCGGGCGGAGTCCAGGCCGCTGGTCGCCCGCCGCGGCGTGGGGATCTCGGACTTCGCCACGAGCGCCTGGACCTCGGTCATGAGCGGGCGCCGGCCCTCGAGGGTGACGGTGACGCAGGTGCCCGGCACGGAGAGCGTGTTGCGCGAGAGGAACAGGCCGCTGGGGTCGGACAGCCCGACGATCCCCACGTCGGAGAGGTCGAAGCACCCGACCTCGTCCGTGGGCCCGTAGCGGTTCTTCACCGCGCGCACCAGTCGCAGCCGGGAGTGCCGGTCACCCTCGAACTGCACGACGACGTCGACGAGGTGCTCGAGCACCCGCGGGCCGGCGATCGACCCGTCCTTGGTGACGTGGCCGACCAGGAGCGTGGCGATGCCGCGGGCCTTGGCCACCGCGATGAGCGACGCCGTCACCTCGCGGACCTGGCTGACGTTGCCGGCGGCACCCTCGACCTCGCCGCTGGCGATGGTCTGGACCGAGTCGACGACGAGCAGGTCGGGCTGCACGGCCTCGACCTGCCCCAGCACGGTGGCGAGGTCGGTCTCCGAGGCGAGGAAGAGCGTCGAGGCCATCGCCTCGATCCGCTCGGCGCGCATACGCACCTGCGCGGCCGACTCCTCACCTGTGACGTAGAGGACGGTGCGCCCCGTCTCCTGCCGGGCCGCGCGGGCCGCGACGTCGAGCAGGAGCGTGGACTTGCCGATGCCGGGCTCGCCGGCCACGAGGACCACGGCGCCCGGGACGAGGCCGCCACCGAGGACCCGGTCGAACTCGCCGACCCCCGTTGGCCGTGCCTCCGCCCTGCGGACGTCGACCTGGCCGATGGGCAGCGCGGGACGGTCCACGCGCGCGGCGGGCGTGGTGCGGGCGCTGACGGCCCCCACCTCGCTCACGCTGCCCCACGCCTGGCACTCGCCGCAGCGGCCGACCCACTTGACCGTGGTCCAGCCGCACTCGGAGCAGCGGTAGCCGCTCGAGGTCCTCGTCTTCGCCGCCATGGCCCAGAACCTACGTGGCGGCGCCGACAGCACCCGGCAGGCGCACCTCGCTCGGCAGGGCGGGTCAGTCCTCCTGGGGCGCCACGGGCCAGCACACGACCGTGCGGGTCTGCTCCGGCGGCGTGCCCGGCGGGCTCCAGTACTCCTCCCACATGATCCCGTCCTCGACCAGTCGGCGGCCGTGGGCGAGTGCGCCGGCGCGCAGTGCGTCGTACGCCTTGCCGAGCTCGTCGTAGGGCCCCACGTGGGTCGTGGTGGCGACCTCGCAGCTCGGCAGGTCGTCCACCTCGACACCGTCGCCGGGCTGGGCGCCCTCACCGACCACGAAACCGGACGCGACGTCGAAGACCTCCGGCCCGGTGGTGTAGCAGGACACCGCGGGACCGGTCACGGGCGTCCCGGTCCTGGCGAGGTGCTCGGCCACCCTGCCGAACGCCTCACCCGCCTTGGCGCCGATCTCCTCGGGCCGGGCCTGGTAGCAGACGACCGCGACGCGGCGACCGCTCTCGCGGGTGAACGTGACGTCGTACACGGCGACCTCCCTCCGTCCACTCCCACGCTAGGGACGCGTCGCGCGGGGAGGCAGGGACCATCGACCCGGGGCCCGGTGGACCGGCCGTCCGGTGCCGCGCGCGCAGGGGTCAACCGCGCTCGACGAGCTCCTTCATCCCGTCGAGCATGCCCTGCCAGCTCTGCGAGAACTGCTCGGCCTGCTCGTCGTCGGAGCAGCCGTCCTGGGTGAGCGTGACGACCGTCCCGGTGTCGGACTGCGCCAGCTCGTAGCGGACCGTGTGGTAGTTCTCCGGCCGGTCCTCCTCGCCCATGAGCGGGCTGTAGTGCGTGACCTCGAGCAGCCAGCCCGGGTCGGCGCGCAGCACCTCGCCCTTGTCCTGGTAGGGCTTGCCGTCCATCTCGCCCGACCAGGTGATCGGGCTCCCGACCTGCCAGTCGGTCTCGACCCGGCTGCCCATCATGTACTGCGCGACCTGGCCCGGGTCGGTCAGCGCCTCCCACACCCGCTGCCGGTCGGCGGCGACCTCGGTCTGCGCCCTGGCGATGGCACCCGTCATGAGAACCTCCCTTGGTTTGCGGTGCCCCACATCCTGCGCCGGTCTCAGAAGTGGCGCCACCACAGGTTGACGGCGTAGTCGACGGACGTCCCCTCGTGCTCGGCGAGGATCCCCTCGGCGGCGGTCTCCGGGAACTCGATCCGCACGACCGCCTCGAAGTTCTCGCGGCTGTCGTGCTCCCACGCGATCGTCAAGGGGTGGCGCTGCCACCCCTGGCGGGTCCAGAACCGCTGCACCGCAAGGGCGTCGTAGCCCGGGTAGGCGCGCGCGAACCAGCGCCCGAACGTCGATCGCGTCGCGTCGTTGTCGATGACGTATGCCGTGCCGCCGGGTCGCAGGACCCGCGCGACCTCGGCGAGGCCGGGCTCGCAGCCGGCGCCGAAGAAGTACGCCCAGCGCGCGTGGACGATGTCGACGCTGTCGTCGGGGAGGGGCAGGGCCTGGGCCACGCCCTCCACGACGCGCACCCCCGGCATACCTGAAACCCGTTGGCGCGCAAGGGACACGAGGGGAGGGTGGGGCTCGACGCCGACCACGGAGGCGCACTCGAGGGCGAGGAAGCGCGGCAGGTGGTAGCCGCTGCCGCAGCCGACGTCGAGCAGGTCGGCACCCTCGAACGGGTGGTGCTCGGCCATCGCGGCCTCCACGAGACCGGCCCGGTCGACGCCGCGGTTCTCGAGCTCGTAGACGTCCGGGCTGTCCCAGATGTTCGGGCTGCGCGTGGGCTCGTGCTGGTCGGTCACCGGCGGTTGCGAGCGGCTTCCTGGGCGGCGAGCGTCGCCGGGTGGACGAGGAGCGGCAACATCTTGCGGGAGTAGGCGTTCCGCGCCGCCTTCACGCTCGCGAGGTGCGCCTCGCAGCGCAGCTCCAGCTCGGCGTACGCGGCCTCTCCCATGAGCTCGACCAGCTCGCCCCGGTTGCTGCGGAAGACCGGCTCGCGGCCGACGTGGGCCTCGGGGTTGCCCGAGCAGTACCAGTCGAGGTCGTGGCCGCCGGGGCCCCAGCCGCGACGGTCGTACTCGGTGATCGTGACCTCCTGCCACGACGAGCCGTCGGGCAGCTCGACCGTGCGGTAGGTGCGGCGGATCGGCAGCTGCCAGCACACGTCGGGCTTGACCGTGTGCGGCTCCTTGCCGGTGAGGACGGCGTGCTGGTGCAGCGCGCAGCCGGCGCCCGCCGGGAAGCCGGGCCGGTTGAGGAAGATGCAGGCGCCGTCGACGACCTTGGTCTTGCGCGCCCCGTCCTCGAGCTCGGTCCACGCGCCCTGCTTGGTCGAGCCGGGGTGGTGCTGCCACTCGTCCTCGCCGAGCTCCTTGACCACCTTCTTGACCCGCTTGACGTCGTCGTCGTCGGTGAAGTGCGCACCCAGGGTGCAGCAGCCGTCGTCGGGCCGGTCCGCGTAGATCCCCTGGCACCCGCTCCCGAAGATGCAGGTCCAGCTCGACGTGAGCCAGGTCAGGTCGCAGCGGAAGCGCTGGTTGGCGTCGGCGGGGTCGGGGAACTCCACCCAGATCCGGGCGGTGTCGAGGGGGGTCTCAGCCACGCGGCCACCCTACGTCCCGCCCTTGTCACGCCTGCGGATCCGGCCGCCTGCCGGACTGTCGCACCGCCCACGCCACCTGGGCCGCGAGCACCACGACGAGCGCCCCGGTCGCGACCCAGTTGAGCCGGGTGAGGTCGGCGACGAGGTCCGTGGCGGCGAAGGGGCGGTGCGGGTCGGGGTCAGCGGGGTCGCCCGCCCTGCCGGCCAGGTCGGCACCGAGCGCCGCGACGACGGCTGCGGGGGCCGCGAGGAGCAGGAGCCCGTAGCGGCACCGGGACAGCAGGCCGATCGTGCACAGCAGGGCCACCGGCACCAGCGCCGTCAGCAGGGCGGCACCGGACTCCGCGTACCGGTCCCGTGACGGGATGTCGCCGAAGAAGGCCGCGGCGTTGATGCCGGCCGCGACGACGTCCCACGCGAGCAGCACCCAGCCGAGCAGGACGAGCGCCGCGGTGCGTGGCCAGATCCGGGAAGGGCCGGACGCCGGCCGGGTGACGTGGTCGGTCGCGGTGCCTGCTGCGGAGGGCATCCCCCATCATGGCCACCGTCCGGCCGTTCCCGCCTGAGCACGGCTACCCGGGGCTACGGTCGGTCCATGCGCCTCGGAGTGGTCGACGTCGGGTCCAACACCGTGCACCTGCTCGTGGTCGACGCCCACCGCGGAGCCCAGCCGCTGCCGGCGACGTCGCACAAGATCGAGCTGCGGCTGTCCGAGCACGTCACCGACGACGGCCGCATCGCCGACTCGGGGGAGGAGGCGCTCGCGCGGTTCGTCCGTGACTGCCTCGCCGTGGCCGAGGACCAGGGCGTCGAGGAGGTCATGGCCTTCGCCACCAGCGCGATCCGCGAGGCGCCGAACGGCGAGCAGGTGCTCGAGCGCGTGCGCGCGGACACCGGGATCGACCTGCAGGTGCTGTCGGGCGAGGACGAGGCGCGGCTGACCTTCCTGGCCGCGCGCCGCTGGTTCGGCTGGTCGAGCGGCACCCTCGCGGTCGTCGACATCGGCGGCGGCTCGCTCGAGCTGGCCGCCGGCATGGACGAGGACCCGGACGCCGCCGTGAGCCTCCCGCTCGGTGCCGGCCGGCTGACGCGGGACCTCCTGCGTGGCGACCCGCCACCGCCCGACGCGGTGCGCGAGGCGCGCCGCGTGATCCGCCAGCGCCTCGCCGCGGCGGTGCGCCCGATCAGCAAGGTGGGTCCGGTCGACCGCGCGGTCGGCACCTCAAAGACCATGCGCTCGCTGGCGCGGATCGCTGGCGCCGCCCCCAGCAGCGAGGGCCCGTACGCGCCGCGCCGTCTCGCGCGCGACGACGTCACCGACATCGTCGGCCGGGTCTCCACCATGACGGCGGCCCAGCGGGCCCAGCTGCCCGGCGTGTCGAGGGAGCGCTCGCGCCAGCTGCTCGCCGGGGCGCTCGTCGCCGAGGCGGCCATGGACCTGCTCGACCTCGAGCGGCTCGACATCTGCCCGTGGGCCCTGCGCGAGGGCGTGCTGCTCGACCGCCTCGACGCGATGCGTTGACCGGGTCGAGGGGCGGGCTGCCGGCCCGGCCGCCCGGCGGCCCCCGGGCCGGTGCCCAAGGGCCTCGGTACGCTCGTGGCCATGGCCGGAGCGGTGTCGATCCCAGGTGCCACCGTGGCCCTGTCGACCGCGTCGGTCTACCCGGAGTCCTGCGCCTCGGCGTTCGCGACCGCAGCCAGGCTCGGCTACGACGGGGTCGAGGTCATGGTCTGGACCGACCCCGTCTCGCAGGAGGCAGGCGCCCTCGCGGCGCTCTCCGAGCTGCACGGCATACCGGTCGTCTCGGTGCACGCGCCCACGCTGCTGCTCACGCAGCGGGTGTGGAGCACCGACCCCTGGACCAAGGTGGACCGGTCGATCGAGCTGGCCACGGACCTCGGTGCGTCGACGGTCGTGCTGCACCCGCCCTTCCGCTGGCAGAAGGAGTACGCCCGCGACTTCGTGGAGGGCATCGCGCTGCGCGAGCACGAGAGCGGGATCGCCCTGGCCGTCGAGAACATGTTCCCGTGGCGTGCCCGCCAGCGTGAGTTCGAGGCGTACCTGCCGCACTGGGACCCCGTCCCGCTGGCGTACGACAACGTCACCCTCGACCTCTCGCACACCGCGACGGCCGGGTCCGACGCGATGGCGATGGCGGCAGCCCTGGGGCCCCGGCTGCGGCACGTGCACCTGGCCGACGGGCTCGGGTCGCCCAAGGACGAGCACCTGGTCCCGGGCCGCGGGGGGCAGCCGTGCGCCGAGTTCCTCGAGCTGCTGGCGACCCGCGGGTTCACCGGCTCGGTCGTCGTCGAGGTCGGCACCCGGCGGGTGACCCCGGAGCAGCGCGACATCGACCTCGCCGAGGCGCTGGCCTTCGCCCGGCTGCACCTGGCCACCGCCACGACGGCGCAGTCCCCGGCGGCCTGGCGGTGAGCCCCCGCGGCCGGCGCCCGGGTGGTGCGGACACGAGGGCGGGCATCGTCTCCGCGGCACGGGCGGAGTTCGCCGAGAACGGTTACGACGCCACCTCGCTGCGCGCCGTCGCCCGGCGCGCCGAGGTCGACCCCGCCCTCGTCCACCACTACTTCGGCGGCAAGCCCCAGCTCTTCGCCGCGGTCATGGACGTCCCGGCGGACCCCGCGGCGCTCGTCGACCGGGTGGTCGCCGGCCCCCGCGAGCAGGTCGGGGAGTCGCTGGTGCGCACCTTCCTGGCGCTGTGGGACTCACCGGAGGGCCGGCCGCGGTTCCAGGCGCTGATCCGGGCGGCCGTCAGCCACGACGACGCGACCCGCATGCTGCGCGAGTTCCTGACCCGGGAGATCTTCGGCAGGGTCACGGCCGCCATGGCGGGCGAGGGGGAGCCGCCGGCCGACCTCGAGCTGCGGGCCGGGCTGGCCGCCTCGCAGATGATCGGCGTCGCGATGATGCGCTACGTCGTGGAGTTCCCGGCCGTGGTGGCCGCGAGCCACGACGAGCTCGTGGCCCAGGTCGGGCCGACGCTGCAGCGCTACCTCGCCCCCTGACCGGCGACCCCCCGCCCTCGTGCCCCGGAAACCCTTGTGCGGGTCCCTCTGTCGGCGTACATTTCAACACATGATGAAAAACGTCATCGAGATCGACCACCTCCGGGTGGTGCGAGGGGGTCGCACGGTCCTGCCCGACCTGTCCGCACGTATCCCAGCTGGGCAGGTCGTGGGGCTGCTCGGCCCCAGTGGCAGCGGCAAGTCGACGCTGATCCGCGCGATCGTGGGCGTGCAGGTCGTCGAGGCCGGGGACGTGCGGGTCCTCGGCGAGGCGGCCGGCTCTCCCTCGCTGCGCCGCCGGGTCGCCTACGTGACCCAGTCGCCGAGCGTGTACGACGACCTCACGGTGCGGGCCAACGTCCGCTACTTCGCCGACGTGCTCGGTGCCGACCGCGCCACCGTCGAGTCCGCCATCGAGTCGGTCGACCTCACGAGCCACGCCGACGTGCTCGTGGGCCGGCTGAGCGGCGGCCAGCGCTCGCGGGTCTCGCTCGCCGCGGCCCTGGTCGACGACCCCGAGCTGCTCGTCCTCGACGAGCCCACCGTGGGCCTCGACCCGGTGCTCCGCCGCGACCTGTGGAACCTGTTCAGACGCCTTGCGGCACAAGGGCGTTCGCTCCTCGTCTCCAGCCACGTCATGGACGAGGCCTCGCGCTGCGACCGGCTCCTGCTGCTCCGGGAGGGTGAGGTGCTCGCCGACGCGACCCTCGAGGAGCTGCTGGGTCGCACCGGCGCCGACGACGCCGAGGGCGCGTTCCTCGCCCTCATCGACCGAGCCCAGGAGGCAGCCTGATGAACGTCCGCCGCACCGCCGTCACCGCCGGCCGGGTCCTCGCCCAGCTGCGTGCCGACCACCGCACGATCGCGCTCATGCTCGTCGTGCCCCTCGTGCTCATGGGCCTGCTCGCCTGGGTCTTCAGCGGCACCCCGGTCTTCGACGCGATCGGGGCCGCCCTGCTCGGCGTCTTCCCGTTCATCGTCATGTTCGTCGTCACCAGCGTCGCCACCCTCCGCGAGCGCACGTCGGGCACGCTCGAGCGGCTGCTCACGACCCCGATGGGCAAGGGCGACTTCATGCTCGGCTACGCGATCGCCTTCGGCCTGATGGCCGTCGTCCAGGCCCTCGTCACGACCGCGTTCGCCGTGTGGGTGTGCGGGCTCGACGTCGCCGGCTCCCTGTGGCTGCTGGTCGTCGTGGCGGTGCTCGACGCCGTGCTCGGGACCGCGCTCGGCCTGCTCGCGAGCGGGTTCGCGCGCACCGAGTTCCAGGCGGTCCAGTTCATGCCGGCGTTCGTGCTGCCGCAGTTCCTGCTGTGCGGCCTGCTCGTGGCCCGCGACCGGCTGCCGGACGTCCTGCGCTGGGTCTCCGACGTGCTCCCGCTGTCGTATGCCGTGGACGCGATGAAGTCGGTCACGACCAGTGCCGCGGCGGGCGGCGACGTCGCCTCCGACGCCGGGATCATCGTGCTCTGGGTCGCCGTCGCCCTCGTCCTCGGTAGCCTCACCCTGCGCCGGCGGACCGCCTGACGCCCGCGGTCGTGGCGGGGGCCGGCCACCGTTAGCCTTGTCCGCGGCCCCCGCCGCGAAAGGATCCCCGTGGACGCCAGTGACCTGCTCCGCAACAGCCTGCTCCAGCTCTCCAAGAGCGACGCCGTGCGGCGCACCATCGAGAAGGCGCCCGTCAGCCGCCAGGTGGTGCACCGGTTCATCCCCGGCGCGAGCACGGCCGACGTCGTGCGCGCGACCGCCGAGCTGCGGACGACCAACCGGCTCGCCACGATCGACTACCTGGGCGAGGACACCACCGACCTGACCCAGGCCATCCGCACGCGTGACGCCTACCTCGAGCTGCTCCGTGCCCTCGCGGACGCCGACCTCTCGCAGCACGGCATGGGCGAGGTCAGCCTGAAGCTGTCCGCCCTCGGCCAGTACCTGCCGGGCGACGGCGACAAGATCGCCCTCGAGCACGCCCGTGAGATCTGCGAGGCCGCCGCGGCCGCCGGCACCACGGTCACCCTCGACATGGAGGACCACACCACCACCGACGCCACCCTGGAGACCCTGCGCGAGCTGCGCAAGGACTTCCCGTGGGTGGGTGCGGTGATCCAGTCCTACCTGCGCCGCAGCGAGGGCGACTGCCGGGACCTGGCCCACGAGGGCAGCCGCGTCCGCCTGTGCAAGGGCGCCTACAAGGAGCCGGAGTCGGTGGCCTACCAGTCCGGTGCCGAGGTGGACCAGAGCTACGTCCGGTGCCTCAAGGTCCTCATGGCCGGCGACGGCTACCCCATGGTGGCCACCCACGACCCGCGGCTCATCGAGATCGCGGGCGCGCTCGCAGCCCACCACGACCGCGACGCCACGAGCTTCGAGTACCAGATGCTCTACGGCATCCGGCCCGAGGAGCAGAAGCGCATCGCCGACCGCGGCGACCAGATGCGCGTCTACCTGCCCTACGGCGAGGAGTGGTACGGCTACCTCATGCGGCGCATGGCCGAGCGACCCGCCAACACGGCGTTCTTCCTGCGCGGTCTCGTCACCAGGAACTGACGGGCGCCGCCGGCCCGCCGGCTGGAAGACTGCCCCCATGTCCACAGTCGCGATCCTCGGCGCCGGCGTGATGGGGGAGACCCTGCTGTCCGGCCTGGTCCGCTCCGGCCGCAGCGCCGCCGACCTCGTGGTGACGACCCGTCGCCCCGAACGCGCGCGGGAGCTCGTCGAGCGCTACGGCGTGCGGGCGATGTCCAACACCGAGGCCGCGGAGGCGGCGGACACCCTCGTCCTCGTCGTCAAGCCGCAGGACATGGCCGGCCTCGTCGAGGAGATCCGTGACCACGTGCAGCCGGGCAACCTGGTCGTCAGCCTCGCGGCCGGCATCCCCACGTCCTTCCTCGAGAGCCGCCTGCCCGAGGGCGTCGCGGTGGTGCGCGTCATGCCGAACACCCCCGCGCTCGTCGACCAGGGGATGGCCGCGGTCAGCGGGGGCCGCAGCGCCGACGCCCCGCACCTCGCCGAGGCGGCGGAGCTGCTGCGGTCCTGCGGGCGGGTGGTCGAGGTGGCCGAGAAGCACCAGGACGCCGTCACGGCCATCAGCGGCTCGGGACCGGCCTACATCTTCTACGTGGTCGAGGCGATGATCGAGGCCGGCGTCGTGCTGGGGCTGCCGCGCCCCACCGCCACCGAGCTCGTCGTCCAGACGCTGTTCGGCGCCGCCACGATGATCCGCGAGACCGGCCAGCACCCCACCGTCCTGCGCGAGCAGGTCACCTCGCCGGGCGGGACGACCGCCGCGGCCCTGCGCACGCTCGACGACCACAAGGTCCGGGCCGCGTTCATCTCCGCCATGGAGGCAGCCGCCCGCCGCTCGCACGAGCTGGCGAGCGGCCACGACTGACACCGTGGGCGACGTGGACGGGGACGACGTTCGGGTCGTCCGGGTCGACGAGGCGACCTGGCGCACCTACCGGGACGTCCGCCTCGCCATGCTCCGGGACGCGCCGCGCGCCTTCTGGACGACGTATGCCGAGGCCGCCGCGCGCACCGACGAGGAGTGGCGGGCCATGGTCGCCGCGTCGCACACCTGGCTCGCGATGGGTGGCACCGAGCCGCTCGGGTCGGTGGCCTGCGTGCGCCTGCCGGAGCAGCCCGAGGACGAGTGCGTTCTCGTGGGCATGTGGGTCGCGCCCAGGGCCCGCGGGCGCGGCGTTGGCGCGCGCCTCGTCCGCACCGTCCTGCAGTCGGCCGCCGAGCGGGGGCTGTCGCGGGTGCTGCTCGAGGTGGCGCACGAGAACGCACCTGCGCGGGCGCTCTACGAGCACATTGGCTTCATGCCGACCGGCCGCACCGGCGAGATGCCGCACGACCCCTCGATCACCGAGCTGGAGATGGAGCTCGTTCTCAGCGACGACACAGTGCGCTCTTGGCAAACTCTGGGCAAACCCATCTGACTTCCCGGCCCTCGCCCGTGCGAGAGTGGGGCGCATGAGCGAGATCACCGTGCGCGGGCTGACCGAGGACGAGTGGGAGACCTACCGATCCGTGCGCCTGGCCGCCCTCGAGGAGTCGCCGGAGGCGTTCGCGGCCACCCTCGCCGAGGAGCAGGGGTACGACGAGGAGCTCTGGCGCCTGCGGATGCGCCGCTCGCAGCGGCTGCTGGCCGAGGATGCCGACGGCAACGCGGTGGGGGTGGCCAGCGTCGGCCATGCCGAGGACGCCCCCGAGCGGGTGGCCGAGCTCTTCGGGCTGTGGGTCCGGCCCCAGGCGCGGGGTACCGGTGTCGCGACGCAGCTCGTGCAGGCGGGCGCCGACACCGCGAGGGCGCAGGGCCGAAGCCACCTCGCGTACTGGGTCGGCACGGACAACGGTGCCGCGGTCGCGTTCGCGAGCGGGTTCGGGTTCCGCCCCACCGACAGCCGTCGCCCGATGAGGGTCAGCAACGGCGGCGACGAGGACGAGATCGCCATGGTGCTGCCCCTGGGTGACGACCGCGGCGTGCCGACGCTCGCCTGAGGCCCCAGCTCGGCGCGCTCCTCACCGGGTGGGCGGCGGCACCCCCGCCCCGGTCCGGGGACGGAGGCCCGTGGCCGTCAGGGGCGGGAGGCGAGCCGCTCGATGAGGGACGTCGGACCGCTCACGATGAGGGTGTCGTGCCCGGTCACCTTGGTCTCCGGCACGGCATACGTGAAGTCCTCGCCGGGCGACTTCACGCCCACGACGGTCACCCCGTACTTCGAGCGGATCGCGCTCTGCGCCAACGTGAAGCCGATCGCCTCCTGAGGCGGACGCATCTTCACGATCGCGAACCCGTCGTCGAACTCGATGTAGTCCATCAGCTTGCCGTTGAGCAGGTGCGCGACGCGGCGGCCGCTGTCGGCCTCGGGCGCGATGACGTGCTGCACCCCGATGCGCTCGAGGATGCGCTGGTGCTCCGGGGTCAGGGCCTTGGCCCAGATGGTGGGGATGCCGGCGTCGACGAGGTTCATCGCGCACAGGACGCTCGCCTCGACGGACGAGCCGATGCCCACCACGGCCAGCTTGAAGTTGCGGGCCTTGAGGTTGCCCATCGCGGCCGGCTGGCTGGCGTCGACCTGCACGATCTTGGAGACCTTCCCGAGGAAGGTCTCGGCGCGGGCGGCGTCGAGCTCGACCGCGACCACCGTGTGCCCGAGCCGCTGCAGCTCGACCGCCACGGCGCCACCGAACCGGCCGAGGCCGATGACCAGGACGTCGTCCTCGTAGAGCTTCTTCGCCACGGGGGAACGCTACCGCGTGCCCAAGGCCCGTATGCCGGGCCGGCCCGGTCGCGGTGGACCCGTGGGTGCCCGCGCCCGCTGCGGCGGGTAGCGTGCGGCCATGCCCTCACAGGTGCGGGTGGTCTGGGACCCCGGGTTCACCGCGTACGACTTCGGTCCGGGGCACCCCATGAACCCCGCGCGACTCGACCTCACCGCGCGGCTGTGCGACGCCCTCGGGGTCTTCGACGCCGACGGCGTGGAGGTCTTCTCCCCGGTGGCGCCCGATGACGAGCTCCTGCTGACGGTCCACGAGCCGGCCTACGTCGAGGCCGTGCGGGCGGCGTCCGAGGACCCCCGCGCCGCCGACACCTCGCGGGGGCTGGGGACGGACGACGACCCGGCGTTCCTCGGGATGCACGAGGCGAGCGCGCGCGTGGTCGAGGGGACCCGACAGGTGTGCGCGGACGTGTGGGAGGGCCGGGCCGAGCACGGGGTGAACTTCTGCGGCGGCCTGCACCACGCGATGGCCGGCAACGCCTCCGGATTCTGCATCTACAACGACATCGCCGTCGGGATCCAGTGGCTGCTCGACCACGGTGCGCAGCGGGTGGCCTACGTCGACGTGGACGTCCACCACGGCGACGGCGTCCAGAGCCTCTTCTGGGACGACCCGCGCGTGCTGACGGTCTCGGTGCACGAGTCCGGCCGGGCGTTGTTCCCGGGCACCGGCTGGCCGTCCGAGATCGGTGGCGAGGGTGCGGAGGGCTCGGCGGTCAACGTGGCGCTGCCGCCCGGCACCGGGGACTCGGCGTGGCTGCGGGCGCTGCACTCGACCGCCCTGCCCCTGGTCCGGGCCTTCCGGCCCGACGTCCTCGTCACCCAGCACGGCTGCGACACCCACGTGCAGGACCCGCTCGCCCACATGGCGCTGTCGGTCGACGCCCAGCGTGGCGCCGCCGACGCCCTGCACCGCCTCGCCCACGAGGTGTGCGGCGGCCGCTGGGTCGCGCTCGGTGGGGGCGGCTACGAGCTGGTGCACGTGGTGCCGCGCACCTGGACGCACCTCACCGCGATCGCCGCGCACGCGCCCGTGCCGCTCACCGCGGCGGTCCCGGAGGACTGGCTGGAGCACGTGCGCACGGCATACGGGCGCGAGGGGCCGCGGCGGATGGGTGACCTCGACCCGGCCGACGGGCCGATCTGGCACCAGCCGTGGGACATGGGCTACAACCCGCACAGCGAGGTCGACCGGGCGATCATGGCGACCCGCGAGGCGGTCTTCCCGCTGCACGGCCTCGACCCCTGGTTCGACTGACGACGACAGCCCGAGGATCGCAGCGAGCGCCAGCGAGCGAGGACCGGAGGGTGAGGAGTCGGTCGCGACAGTTCGACTGAGGTCGGGGTCGACTGCAGGGGTGGCCGGTGGGGCCGCGGTGTGCGAGTCTCGGAGGAAATCCCGGTCGGGGTCCGGCGTGTCGGCTGGACTCCGGCAGGGAGTTTCCTGAATGACTTCCCCACTGGTCACATCTGCCCCTACAGTTCACTCTGCACGAGCGTAGAGGTCCGCCGGAGGGGAAGCCGGCGATGCGAACGTGTGAGAGATCGAGGTGACTCATGTCCAACGAGCGACAGCTCGCCGAGGTGCGGTTCCTGACCGTGGCCGAGGTGGCCTCGATCATGCGCGTGTCGAAGATGACGGTGTACCGCATGGTGCACGCCGGAGAGCTTCCCGCCATCCGCGTGGGCCGGTCCTTCCGGGTTCCGGAGGACGCCGTGCACAAGTACCTCCGGACGTCCTACGTCGACACCGCGTGACGATGTGCTGACCGCACGACGGGGG
>NZ_JBHUYG010000085.1:0-18995 GCF_042668795.1 Pedococcus sp. NPDC057267
CTCCGTGGAGGCTGGGCCCTTCGCGTCGTCCGCTGTCCGCGGCGCCGGGTCAGGCGCCGATGGTCGCGGTGTCGATGACGAACCGGTACCGCACGTCGGACTTCACGACGCGGTCGTAGGCCTCGTCGACCTGGTCCGCGGAGATGGTCTCGATCTCGGCGGTGATGCCGTGCTCGGCGCAGAAGTCGAGCATCTCCTGGGTGAGGGCGATGCCGCCGATGTTGGAGCCGGCGACGGTCTTGTCACCGTTGATGAGCGCGCCGAAGGGCAGCTGCTGCGGGCTCGGCGGCAGGCCGACGGTGACGAACGTGCCGAACGGCTTCAGCAGCGACAGGTACTGCGGCAGGTCGAGGTCGGCGCTGATCGTCGAGATGATCACGTCGAACGTGCCGGCGAGGTCCTCGAAGGTCTTGGCGTCGCTCGTCGCGCGGTAGTCACGGGCGCCGAAACGGCGGCCGTCCTCCTCCTTCGACAGGCCCTGGCTGAGCACGGTGACGTCCGCGCCCATCGCCGAGGCGATCTTGACGCCCATGTGGCCCAGGCCGCCCATGCCGACGATCGCGACCTTGGCGTCGGGGCCGGCGTGGTCGAGCCAGCGCTTGAGCGGCGTGTACAGGGTGATGCCGGCGCACAGCAGCGGGGCGGCCTTATCCAGGTCGAGCCCGTCGGGGATCCGGACGACGAAGCGCTCGGTCACGACGACCTGCTGGCTGTAGCCGCCCTGGGTCGTGGTGCCGTCGACGTCGGTGTCGCCGTACGTGAAGACGGTCTTCTTCTCGCAGAAGTTCTCGTGGCCGGCCTTGCACTGGGCGCACTCGCCGCACGAGTCGACCATGCAGCCGACGCCGACGCGGTCGCCGACCTTGAACTTCGTCACCTCGGGGCCGACCTCGCTCACGACACCGGCGATCTCGTGGCCGGGGGTCAGCGGGTAGCTGGTGTCGCCCCACTCGCCGCGGACGGTGTGGATGTCGCTGTGGCAGATGCCGGCGAACTTGATGTCGATGCTCACGTCGTCCGCGCGCAGGTCACGCCGCTCCACCGTCGTCGTCTCGAACCGGCCGTCGGCGGACGGCATGGCCAGGGCAGGGGTGGTGGTCGTCATGTCACTCCTTGGATCGGTTAGGTGCCCGGTCGGGGGGAATGGGCACCATCTGGTGACAAGTACGCGGCCGCCTCCGGTATTCCGCAACCGGGATCTCAGAGCTGCTTCGCGAGCGCCTTCGCCACGTCGCGGTACGCCCTGGCGCCCTTGGAGGTGCGGGACGTCGCCAGGATCGATCGCCCGACGGCGGGCGCCTCGGCGAACCGCACGGTCTTGGGGATCGGCGGGTCGAGCACCGGCAGGCCGTAGCGCTCCCCCACGTCGGCCAGGACCTCCTGGGCATGGTTGCTGCGGCCGTCGAAGAGGGTCGGCAGGATCCCCATCACGCGCAGGTCCTTGTTGAGGATCTTCTGGACGTCGGCAACGGTGTCGAGCAGCTGGCCGACCCCCCGGTGGCTGAGCATCTCGCACGGCATCGGGATCACGAGGCCCTGGGAGGCCGTGAGCGCGTTGAGCGTGAGGACACCGAGGCTGGGCGAGCAGTCGAGCAGGATGACGTCGTACTCGGACCGGACGTCCTCGAGCACGCCGCGCAGGATGTACTCGCGCCCCGGCCTCGGCAGCAGCTGCGCCTCCGCGCCGGCAAGGTCGATGACGCTCGGCACCAGGTCGACGCCGTCCTCGCAGGCGATCCGGACGTCGACGACCTCCGCCTTGCCGAGCAGGACCTCGTTGACCGAGCCGTCGACCTCGTCGGGGTCGACGCCGAGGCTGAACGTGAGGCAGGCCTGCGCGTCGAGGTCGACGAGCAGCACCCGCTTGCCCTGTTCGGCGAAGGCCGCCCCCAGCGACGCCACCGAGGTCGTCTTGGCGACCCCGCCCTTCTGGTTGGCCACGGACACGACCGTGGCCGGCCTGGTGCGCTTCCTCGCCACGTGCTGACCTTTCGTGCGGGTCGGTATTCCGGCTCGCGGCCCAGTCTGTCAGGTCGCCGGGACCGGGTCCTCCAGGGCCGCCCAGTCGGACTTCTCCGGGCCGAACGCCTGGCCTGCCGGGCAGTGCCGGCGGAAGTCGCACCACTGGCACAGCGGCCCGACCTGGGCGGGGAACCGGCCGGAGTCGACGCCGAACTGGGCGTAGTCGTCCTCGGCGCGCCGCGCGTCGGCCGCGATGGACTCGGCCTCGGCGAGCTTGCGCTGCAGCGACTCCGGCGTGTGCTCGTGGACCGCGACGGTGCCCGAGGGCAGGTGGTGCAGCTCGACCCGGACGCAGCGGCGGCGGAACATCTTCCACGCGGCGGCGGCGTAGAGCGCCAGCGGCAGCGAGGTCCGGGCGTCGTCGTCGGTCGGGACGGTGCGGCTCGTCTTGTAGTCGACGACGGCCAGGCCGTCGCCCCGGTCGTCCAGCCGGTCGATCCGCCCGGACAGCGCGAGGGTCCCGGTCTTCAGCGAGACCGTCCGCTCGATGCCGAGGGGCTGGCTGTGCGGGTCGACGTCGGCAAGGTAGGTCGTCACGTGCTCCTGCGACCGCTCGCGCCAGGTGCGGGAGTGGTCGGGGTCGCGGAAGCCGGACTCGATCCACGACGTGCGCACGAGCTCGGCCCCCGCAGCCGGGGTCCGGCGCTCGCCGGGCAGGTCCCACCAGTCGCGCAGCGCGTTGTGGACGGCCACACCGAGGGAGGTGTGCGCGCGCTGCGGCCGGGTCTGCGGCGTCGGCCGTTCGAGGTACTGCATGCGGTAGCGGCGGGGGCAGTCCACCCATGCCAGGAGCTTGCTCGGGCTCGCGCGGAACAGGCGGCGCGGCATACCCGCCAGCTCGCCCTGCTCGAACCCCCCGCTCCCTGCTCCCACGGCGCCCACGCTAGGGGGTCCCGCTGACAAAGGCCCGCACGCTGTCGGCGACCATCTGCACGGCGATCGCGGACAGCAGCAGGCCGGCGATGCGGGTCAGCAGCACCGTGCCGCTGTCCTTGAGCACGCGGTGGATCTGGCTGGCGAACCGCAGGAACAGCCACACGACCAGGAGCACGGCGACCAGGGCCGAGCCGACGGCGATGTACTCCCCCGGGCGGGAGGAGTTCTGCACGGCCAGCATCGTCGCGACGATCGCACCGGGGCCGGCGAGCAGCGGCGTGCCCAGCGGCACGAGGGCGACGTTCACCCCGGCGTCGGCGTGCTGCTCCTGCTCGGACCCCGTGAGCAGCTGCAGCGCCACGAGCAGCAGGAGGAGGCCGCCGGCACCCTGCAGGGCCGGCAGCGAGATGTGCAGGTAGTTGAGGATCTGCTGGCCGAACACCGCGAACGCGGCGATGACGCCGAGCGCCACGAGGCTGGCCCGGCGCGCGGCGGCGAGCTTCTGCCTCTGCGTGAGCGAGCCGGTCAGCGCGAGGAAGATCGGCAGCGCACCGGGCGGGTCCATGATGACGAGCAGGGTCACGAAGACCGAGCCGAACACCTGCGGGTCGAGCACGCTGCTCACGGCCGCACCACCTCCACGCCGCTCGTGGCCTGCCGCTCGATCTCGGCGAGCACCTCCGGGGAGGTCGTGTTCTCGCCGAGGCGGTTGGGCTTGCCGGCGCCGTGGTAGTCGCTGGCCCCGGTGGTGAACAGGCCCAGCTGGGTGGCGAGCGCGCGGGCGTGGTCGCGCTGGTCGTCGGTGTGGTCGCGGTGGTCGGCCTCGAGCCCGGCCAGCCCGGCCCGGGCCATCGCGGCGATGACGTCGTCGTCGACGGTCCAGCCCCGCGAGGAGGCGAACGGGTGCGCCATCACGGGCACCCCGCCGGCGGCCCGGACCAGCTGGACGGCCCGCACGGGGTTGGGGGCGTAGTGGGAGACGTAGTAGGGGCTGCCGTTGCGCAGCACGTCGGTGAAGGCCGCGTCGCGCGAGGCGACGTACCCGGCGGCCACGAGGGCGTCGGCGATGTGCGGGCGCCCCAGCGTGGTGTCCTCCCCCGCGTGCGCGTGGACCGCCTCCATGCTGACGGGTATGCCGTCGGCGGCCATCCGCTCGACCATCCGCTCGACGCGGCTGACGCGGGACTCCCGGGCCTTCTCGAGCTCCTCCACGAGGGGCGCGAACCCCGGGTCCACGAGGTAGCCGAGCAGGTGGACGCTGACGCCGCGGTGGGAGCAGGACACCTCCACGCCGGGGACGAAGCCGACCCCGAGCTCGCGCGCGGCGGCCTGCGCCGCCGGCCACCCGGCATACGTGTCGTGGTCGGTCAGGGCCACCACGTCGAGGCCGGCGCGGGCTGCCTGTGCGATGACGACCTCCGCCGGCTCGGTGCCGTCACTCGCCGAGGAGTGGGTGTGGAGGTCGATGCGCACGGGCCAAGCGTAGGGGTGGCGCGGGGCGCCTCCCGGGTGCCCCACCGGTCGGGCGGCGAGGCACCCGGGAGGTCACGCGAAGAGGGGGCGCAGCTCGACCGTCTCACCGGGACCGGAGAACTTCGCGGTGACCTCCTCGGCCCGCTCCTGGCTCGCCACGTCGATCAGGAAGAAGCCGGCGAAGTGCTCGGCGGTCTCGGCGTAGGGGCCGTCGGTGACCTTGCGGCGCCCACCCTCCCACCGGAACAGCCGTGCGTCCCGCGGGTCGCCGAGCGCCTGGCCCCCGACGAGCTCGCCGGACTGCGACAGCTCCTTCAGGACCTCGTCGAACTCGGCGCTGCGCCGCTCCCGCTCCTCCGGCGGCAGGGCCTGGTGCTCGGCGAGGAACTCGCTCGTCGGGTGGCCCCAGGGCTGGGGGTTGGAGTGCATGAGGATGACGTACTTCACGGTGGTGCTCCTGTCCGGGTGTGGCTGCAGGCCCGAGGGCCCCTGACAGCCGTGTGACGACCGCCGCCGGCCGGTCTCGACAAACTCCGCCGCAGTGTTCCGGAGGTTGTGAGCGAACGCACGCACCGCAGCGGTGTCCCCGGGAGGCCACCGTCGGCAGGATGGGCCGCATGCAGTTCGGACGCAGCTACGAGGAGTTCGAGGTCGGCGCGGTCTACAAGCACTGGCCCGGCAAGACGGTGACCGAGTACGACGACCACCTGTTCTGCCTGCTCACCATGAACCACCACCCGCTCCACCTCGACGCCAACTACGCGGAGAACACCACGCAGTTCGGCCGCAACGTCGTGGTCGGCAACTACGTGTACTCGCTGCTGCTCGGCATGTCGGTGCCGGACGTCTCGGGCAAGGCCATCGCCAACCTCGAGATCGAGAGCCTGCGCCACGTCGCGCCGACGTTCCACGGCGACACGATCTACGGCCAGACCGAGGTCCTCGACAAGTGGGAGTCGACGAGCAAGGACGACCGGGGCGTCGTCCACGTCGAGACCAAGGGCTACAAGCAGGACGGCACGCTGGTCTGCATCTTCCGTCGCAAGGTCATGGTGCCCAAGCAGAGCTACCTCGACGCCCGCGGCGGCGAGCAGCCGGCACGGCCCGAGCTGGTCGAGCCGGCCCCCAAGGCCTGACCAGCGAACGAGGCTTGACCAGCTCCTGGTCCGGGTCGCGTCACCACCTCACCAGGGCACCCGGTCCGGTTCGATCATGGCCAGGTCCGCGAGCTCGCCCACCAGGGCCACGAGCCGCTCGTCGCCAAGGTCGTCGGCCACCAAGGACACCGCCACGAACAGCTGTCGGCGCACCATACGCAACAGGGCCTCCCCCGCCTCCGTGGTGCTCACCAGTCGCTGGCGGCGGTCCATCGGATCCACCGCGCGTTCCACCAGGCCACGTCGCTCCAGCACGGAGACCATCCGACCTGCTGCCTGCGGTGAGACGCGCAGCCGCGAGGCGAGCGCGACCACGGGGCGCGGGGTCCGCGCCAGGACCAGGAGGTGCACGGCCGTCAACGGCAGGTCGGTGACAGCCTCCCGTCGGAGGAGGTGGGCCACGAGGTCGTCCACCGAGCGGCTCGCCTCGCGCAACGCGAACGGCAGGTGATCGAGCTGCTCATCGAGCTCGGCGCGCTCCCGGCGCGAGTCCTCCGCCCGCGCCGCCGCCTGCCGCTCCCGCAGCCAGCGCTGCTCGTCCTCGTCCGGCTCGGGCAGCGGGTCCGTCCTGTCGCCGTGCATACCCAGGTCCACGTCCATGGCGGGAGTGTGTGCGCGAGAAACGAACCTGAGTTGGGGATATCCACAACCCAGGTTCGTGGTTCGCGCAGACCTATGGGCCCTCCGGCCCCACAGTTCGCCTCTCGCCCCCTCGCCTCTCGCCCCTTCGCCTCTCGCCCCTTCGCCTCTCGCCTCTCGCGCTTTAGCTCTCGACCCCCCGTCCCAGATGGCGAAGGCGGCCCTGTCTGCGGGGCGTGCCTGCTGAGTAGGGTCGCGCCATGGCCGAATTCGTTGGCGCGGTGGACCAGGGCACGACCAGCACGCGGTTCATGGTCTTCGACCACGACGGCAACGAGGTCGGCAGCCGACAGCTCGAGCACGAGCAGATCCTCCCCCGCGCCGGCTGGGTCGAGCACAGCCCGTTGGAGATCTGGGAGCGGACCCAGACGGTGATCGCCTCGGCACTCGCCCGCCTCGACCTCCAGCCGGGCGACCTCGCCGCGATCGGCATCACCAACCAGCGCGAGACCACCGTGGTGTGGAACCGGCACACCGGTCGCCCGGTGCACAACGCGATCGTCTGGCAGGACACCCGCACCGACCGGATCGCCCGGGCCCTCGACCAGGACGGACGCGGCGACGTCATCCGCGAGCGGGCCGGCATACCGCCTGCCGCGTACTTCGCCGCCGGCAAGGTCCAGTGGATCCTCGAGAACGTCGACGGGGCCCGCGCGGCAGCCGAGGCCGGGGACCTGGTGTTCGGCACCATCGACACCTGGCTGCTGTGGAACCTCACCGGCGGCACCGATGGGGGCGTGCACGTCACCGACGTCACCAACGCCAGCCGCACCATGCTCATGGACCTGCGCACCCTCGACTGGGACGAGGAGCTGCTCGGCTTCTTCGGCATCCCTCGCTCGATGCTTCCGCAGATCCGGCCGAGCTCCGACCCGGCCCTCTACGGCACGACCCGCACGGGCGGCCCGCTCGGCGGCGAGGTCCCGCTCGCGGGCGCGCTGGGCGACCAGCACGCTGCCACGGTCGGGCAGGTGTGCTTCCGCCCGGGCGAGGCCAAGAACACCTACGGCACCGGCAACTTCATGCTCCTCAACACCGGTGAGGAGATCGTCCGCAGCGAGTCCGGGCTGCTCACGACCGTGGCCTACCAGCTCGGCGACGAGAAGCCCGTCTACGCCCTCGAGGGCTCCATCGCGGTGACGGGCTCCGCTGTCCAGTGGCTGCGCGACCAGCTCGGGATCATCTCCGGCGCCGGTGACGTCGAGCGGCTGGCCAGCCAGGTGCAGGACACCGGCGGCCTCTACTTCGTCCCCGCCTTCTCGGGCCTCTTCGCGCCGTACTGGCGGCCGGACGCGCGCGGCGCCATCGTCGGCATGAGCCGCTTCAACACCAACGCCCACCTGGCCCGCGCCACCCTCGAGGCCATCTGCTACCAGACGCGGGACGTGGCCGACGCGATGACCGCGGACACCGGCGCCGCGGGCGTCCCGATGGAGCTGTCGGTCCTCAAGGTCGACGGCGGCGTGACCGCGAACGAGCTCTGCATGCAGCTCCAAGCGGACATTCTGGGCGTGCCCGTCTCACGCCCGGTGGTCGCCGAGACCACGGCCCTCGGCGCCGCCTACGCTGCTGGTCTGGCCACCGGCTTCTGGAAGGACACCGAGGAGCTGCGGGCCAACTGGCAGGAGTCCCGGCGCTGGGAGCCGACGTGGAGCGACGAGCAGCGCGAGTCCGGGTATGCCGGGTGGCGCAAGGCGGTCGAGCGCACGCTCGACTGGGTCGACGTCGACGAGGAGTAGCACCGACATGAGCAGCGGACTGTCACCGCAGGACCGTCAGGCGGCCATCGACACCCTGGCCTCGGGCCGCGAGCTGGACCTGTTGGTCATCGGCGGCGGGGTGGTCGGCAGCGGCACGGCCCTCGACGCCGTGACCCGGGGCCTGTCCACCGGCCTGATCGAGCAGCGCGACTTCGCCAGCGGCACGTCGTCCCGCTCGAGCAAGCTCATCCACGGCGGCCTGCGCTACCTCGAGATGCTCGACTTCGGCCTGGTCCGGGAGGCCCTGCGCGAGCGCGGGCTGCTCCTCACCCGGCTCGCGCCGCACCTGGTCCGCCCTGTGCCGTTCCTCTACCCCCTCACCCACCGCGTCTGGGAGCGCGGCTACGTCGGCTCCGGCATCGCCCTGTACGACGCCATGGCCATGCAGTCCGGCACCGGGGCGGGCCTCCCCCACCACCGGCACCTGAGCCGCCGCCAGGCGCTGCGGCTCATGCCGAGCCTGCGCAGCAGCGCCCTCACGGGCGCGGTGCAGTACTACGACGCCCAGGTCGACGACGCGCGCCACACCATGGAGATCGCCCGCACCGCCGCCCACTACGGCGCGCACGTCGCGAACCGCGTCGCCGCCGTCGGCTTCCTGCGCCAGGGCGAGCGCGTCACCGGGGTCCGGGCCGTCGACAAGCTGACCGACCGTGAGTTCGAGGTCCACGCGCGGCAGATCGTCAACGCGACGGGCGTCTGGACCGACGACACCCAGGCCATGGTCGGCGAGCGCGGACAGTTCCACGTCCGCGCGAGCAAGGGGATCCACCTCGTCGTGCCCCGCGACCGGATCCACTCCTCCACCGGGCTCATCCTGCGCACCGAGAAGTCGGTGCTGTTCGTCATCCCGTGGGGCCGGCACTGGATCCTCGGCACCACCGACACCGACTGGAACCTCGACAAGGCCCACCCCGCCGCGACCCGCGCGGACATCGACTACATCCTCGACCACGTCAACCGGGTGCTCGCCACGCCGCTGACGCACGAGGACGTCGAGGGCGTCTATGCCGGGCTGCGGCCCCTGCTCGCGGGCGAGTCCGAGTCGACGTCGAAGCTGTCGCGCGAGCACGTCGTGGCCCACAGCGCCCCGGGGCTCGTGGTCGTCGCCGGCGGCAAGTACACGACCTACCGGGTCATGGCCAAGGACGCGGTGGACGAGGCGGTGCAGGGGCTCGACGGCCGCATCCCCGCCTCGACGACCGAGACCATCCCGCTGCTGGGCGCGGTCGGCTTCCAGGCCGCCTGGAACCAGCGGCACACGCTCGCGGCCGAGGCCGGGCTGCACGTGGCCCGGGTCGAGCACCTGCTGCGCCGTTACGGGGCGCTGACCCAGGAGCTGCTCGACCTCGTCGCCGAGCGGCCCGAGCTCGGTGAGCCGCTCGAGGGCGCCGAGGACCACCTCAAGGCCGAGGTCGTCTACGCCGCCTCGCACGAGGGCGCCCTCCACCTCACCGACGTCCTCACCCGGCGCACCCGGATCTCGATCGAGGCCTGGGACCGGGGGGTCTCGGCCGCACCTGCCGCGGCCGCCCTGGTCGCCCCCGTCCTCGGCTGGGACGAGGCGCGGCAGCAGTCCGAGGTCGACATCTACCTCGGGCGCGTCGAGGCGGAGCGGATCAGCCAGACGATGCCCGACGACGAGACCGCCGACGAGGCGCGCCGCAGCGGCCCGGACAGCCGCATCTGACGCCCGGCGGCCCGGCCGTCGGCGGGGAGTCCCGGCTCGACCAGCCTGACCTGCGACTTTGACCTAGGGTCGGGTCATGGCTCGGTTGCGCACGGTGTCCCCCGGAACGCGCGGGTGGACCCGGCGCCGCAGCGGCAAGGGGTTCGTCTACCTCGACGCCGACGGCGCCCGCCTCCCCGCCGAGGAGGTCGAGCGCATCCGGTCGCTGGCCATCCCGCCTGCGTGGCAGGACGTCTGGATCTGCCCCCACCCACGCGGCCACATCCAGGCCGTGGGCACGGACACCGCTGGGCGCCGGCAGTACCTCTACCACCCCGACTGGCGGGTCAAGCGCGACCAGATGAAGTTCGACCGGGTGCTCGCCGCGGCCGCCCACCTGCCCGCCGCCCGTCGCCGGGTGCTCGCGGACCTGGCGCTCGCGGACATGCCCCGCGAGCGTGCGGCAGCCACCGCCGTCCGCCTGCTCGACCACGGCTACTTCCGGATCGGCAGCGACGCCTACACCGACGCCAACGGCTCGTTCGGCCTCACCACGCTCGAACGGCAGCACGTGCGCCGCCGCGGCGACGTCATCGTGTTCACCTTCGTCGGCAAGTCCGGGATCGAGCACCGCATCGAGATCGACGACGAGCTCGCGATGGCCGCCATCGACCGGCTGCGCAAGCGCAAGTCGGCCAGCAAGCGCCTCCTCGCCTACCAGCAGCAGCGGCGCTGGTCCGACCTCGACGCCGCCACGGTCAACGCCTACCTCGCCGAGCTGCTGCACGGCGAGATGACGGCCAAGGACTTCCGCACGTGGCACGCCACCGTCCTCGCCGCGCTGGCCCTCGCCACCACCGACGAGAAGGGCGACACCGCGTCCTCCCGCCGGCGCGCGATCAAGGCGGCGGTCGAGGAGGTCGCCGGCTACCTCGGCAACACCCCGACCATCGCCAAGGGCTCCTACATCGACCCCCGCGTGCTGGACCTGTACGAGTCCGGCACCACCATCGCGGTCGACCCGTCCCGCTACCGCAGCCCCGAGCGCCGGCAGGCCGCCGTGGAGAAGGCCGTCCTGGCCCTGCTCGCCTCCGACTGAGCCGTCCGCGCTGCCGGCGCGCACCCGGCATACCCGGTTGCACGGCGTGGCACCATGGCTTCGTGACCGCCAGCGAAGAGCAGAAGAAGCCGGAGAACCGCGCCCGTCCCACGACCGACGAGCTGCGGGCGTTCATCGCCGAGGACTGGGCGCCGCGGGCGCCCGGTGCGACCGGGCTGAGTGAGGCCGCGCGGTATGCCGCGGCGCGCCGAGCCAAGGTCAGCGAGGCCTTCCCCGGCGACCGGCTCGTCATCCCCGCGGGTGGCCTCAAGGTGCGCAGCAACGACACCGACTACGTCTTCCGCCCGCACAGCGCGTTCGCGCACCTCACCGGGCTCGGCGGCGACCGCGAGCCGGACGCGGTGCTGGTGCTCGAGCCGCGCGACGACGGGACGCACGAGCCCGTGCTGTACTTCCGCCCGCTCGCCGGCCGCGACACCGACGAGTTCTTCGCCGACGCGCGCTACGGCGAGTTCTGGGTCGGCGCCCGCCCGACCATCGAGGACATCGAGCTCGAGCTCGGCGTCACCGGCCGGCACATCGACGAGTTCGCCGACGCGGCGGTCAAGGACGCCGGCGAGGTCACCGTGCGGGTTGTGCGCGACGCGGACCGCGACCTGACCCGGCAGCTCGACGAGGCTCGCACGTCCGAGTCGGTCGAGGCGCAGGACCTCACCGAGGCCGACGACGAGCTCGCGCACTTCCTGTCGAACCTGCGCATGGTCAAGGACGAGTGGGAGCTCGAGGAGATGCGCAAGGCCGTCGCAGCCACCAGGCGCGGCTTCGAGGCCGTCATCGCCGACCTGCCCGAGGCCGTGGCCCGCGGCCGGGGCGAGCGGTGGGTCGAGGGCGTCTTCGGCCTCGTTGCCCGGCACGAGGGCAACGGCGTCGGGTACGACTCCATCGCGGCAGCCGGCGACCACGCGACCACCCTGCACTGGATCAAGAACACCGGCGAGCTGCGTGACGGCGACCTCCTGCTGCTCGACGCCGGTGTCGAGATGGACTCGCTCTTCACCGCCGACGTCACGCGCACCCTGCCGGCGAACGGCACGTTCACCGACGCCCAGCGCGAGGTCTACGACGCCGTCTACGAGGCGCAGGAGGCCGGTCTCGCCGCGGTGAAGCCGGGCAACAGGTTCAGCGACATCCACGCCGCGGCCATCCGCGTCATCGCCGAGAAGCTGCACGGCTGGGGCCTGCTGCCCGAGGGCGTCGACGTCGAGGCCACGCTCGACAAGGAGCACGGCCAGTACCACCGCCGGTGGATGGTGCACGGCACGAGCCACCACCTGGGGATCGACGTCCACGACTGCGCGCTCGCCACCCGCGAGGAGTACATGGACGCCGTCCTCGAGCCGGGCATGGTCCTGACGGTCGAGCCGGGGCTGTACTTCAAGGCCGACGACCTCAAGGCGCCCGAGCGGTTCCGCGGCATCGGGGTGCGGATCGAGGACGACGTCGTCGTCACCGCGGACGGCCACGAGAACCTGTCCGCCGCCATGCCGCGCACGTCCACCGGCGTCGAGGCCTGGATCCGCGAGGTCCAGGCCCGCTGACGGGTGCGGGAGCGGGCGCCCGCCCGCTCCGTCTCGCTGGCGGTCCGCTCCCGCTCGCTTGCGGTCCGCTCGCGCGCGCCTCAGCGCCGGTCGACGACGTCCAGGAGGAGCGCCTTGTCGACGCCGGCTGCCTGACCGCCCCAGCCCAGCACCAAGCCCAGCAGTTCAGGGGGCTTCGGGAACTGCTCCGGCAGCGCGGCGTTGTAGGCCCGGTGTGCCTCGAGCGAGGCCACCGCGCGGTCGAACTGGCCGGCCACCTCGACGTAGTGCGTCGCCGTCGGCGACCCCCCGAAGCACAGCCGACCCACGTTCCACGGCTCGAGCCCCTCCTGCACCAGCTCCGGGAAGATCCAGCGGTTCCCGGCGTCGGCGACCGCGTCGACGCAGGCGAGGCCGACGGCGCGGTGGTCGGCCTGGTTCAGCCTGCCCTGCACGAAGCGGTCCCCGTAGTGGCCGGTGACGACCACGTCCGGCCGGCGCCTGCGGATCTCGCGGGCGATGTCGCGACGCAGGTCCAACCCGTACTCGACGACACCGTCACGGTGGTTGCCGAAGTCGACCTCGGTCACCCCCACCACCGCGGCCCCGTCGCGCTCCTCCTGCTCGCGTACCGGGCCCGCCTCGTCGGGGTGCATGGTGTCGATGCCGGCCTCGCCACGGGTCAGCAGGAAGTACGTCACCCGCTTCCCGCCGTCGGTCCACTTCGCGACGGCCGCCGCCGTCCCGTACTCGATGTCGTCGGGGTGCGCGACGACGCACAGCACCGACTCGAAGTCGTCGTCGAGCTCCTGCACCGCCGGACGGCCCCCTGTCCCCGTGGGTTCGCTCATGGGCGGCAGCGTAGGCCGCAGGCCCGTCGACGACCTCCCACGTGTGGCGGAGGCGCCGACGGCACGGCGAGCTCTGGCAGGGGGCGTCGGGTGGGCGGCGTCAGGCCGGCGGGCGTCAGGCCGGCGGGCGTCAGGCCGGCGGCGTCAGGCGGGCGTGTGTCAGGCGGGCGTGTGTCAGGCGGGCGTGTGTCAGGCGGGCGTGTGTCAGGCCGGCGGAGCGGGCGGGACCGGGGGCTCGCCGGCAGCACGCTGCCGAGCCGCCTCACGCTCGGCCTCACGGGCCGCGGCGACCTGGGCCTGGGCGGCGGCCATCGGGTCCATCTGCGTGAGCATCTCGCGCGCCTGCCCGGCGTACTTGTGCTCCACGAGGACCTCGTACTGCGTGGCCACGACCTGGGTCACCGAGGTGAAGTCGCGCGGGCCCCGCGTCAGCTGGTACCCGATGAGGCTCCACACGAGCCCGAAGAGCGCCCCGAAGGCGATGGTGGCCAGGATGCTGGAGAAGCCGGCGCCGCTGGTCGTGTCGAGCAGCGCGAAGATCATCCCCACGAACAGGCCGAGCCAGGCGCCGGAGACGAGACCGCCGATCGCGGCCCGTCCCCGCGTCAGCCGGCCCGTCACGCGCTCGAGCTGCTTGAGGTCGGTGCCGACGATGAGGACGTTCTGCACCGGGAACTCGTGGTCCGAGAGGTAGTCGACCGCCTTCTGGGCCGCCTCGTAGGTGTCGTAGCGCCCCAGGGACATGGGGTACTCCAGCGTGAGGACCGCGCGGGACCGCGACAGGGCGCTTGGCTGCGTGCTCATGCCACCAGTCTGTCAAAACCGGCTGCACGTTGTCTGTGCCCCGGCCGTGGAGCCGCTGACCGCGAGTCATCGGTGGGCAACCAGCCGGGTGCCCGGTCCGCCGGGGTGCTGCCGCCCCTCCGCCTGGGTGCCGTCCGGGTGCCGGTGGGGGTACAACTCCTCCATGGCATCGCGCGCGCCCGACCGGGCGGCCTGAGTGGGCTTCGGACAGCTCGCCCTCATCTGCGCCGTGGCGCTGCTCGGCGCGCTGCTGTCGCTGCCGCGGGCGCTACGCCTGCCGGTGGTCGTCGGCGAGCTCGCGGTCGGCATCGCCCTCGGCGCGACCGGGCTGCGGGTGCTGTCCGCGGACGACCCCACGTTCCACTTCCTCGCCGAGATCGGCTTCGCGCTCGTCATGTTCGTCGCGGGATCGCACGTGCCGGTGCGGGACCCGTTGCTGCTCAGGGGAATCCGCTCCGGGCTCGGGCGCGCTCTCCTCGTGGGGGTCCTGGCGGCCGGCGCCGGTGCGGTGCTCTCCGCGGTCTTCGGCACCTCCCACACCAGCCTGTATGCCGTGCTGCTCGCCTCCTCGTCGGCGAGCGTCGTCATGCCGGTCCTCGGCCCCGGCCCCTTCACCGCGAGGTCGGTGGTGGAGGTCCTGCCCCAGGTCGCCGTCGCCGACGCCGCGTGCATCGTGCTGCTGCCGCTGGCCCTGGACCCCGGGCACGCCGGCCGGGCCGCGCTCGGGGCGCTCGTCGTCGCAGCAGCCGCCGCGGCGGCGTGGTGGGGGCTGCGGTGGGCCCACACCTCGGGCCGGCAACGGGCGGTGCACCGCCTGTCCGAGGAGCGCGAGCTCGCGATCGAGCTCCGGCTGCTCCTGTCGGTGCTGTTCGCGCTGGCGGCGCTGGCCGTGGCGCTGGACGTGTCCGTGCTGCTGGCCGGCTTCGCCCTCGGGCTCGTGGTGGCCGCCGTGGGCGAGCCGCGACGGGTCGCGAAGCAGCTGTTCGCGGTTACCGAGGGACTGTTCGCACCGATCTTCTTCGTCTGGCTGGGTGCGTCGCTCGACCTGCGGGCGCTGTCCCAGCACCCGAGCGCGGTCGTGCTGGGACTCGCGCTCGGTGCGGGGGCCGTCGCCGTGCACGGTGCCATGGTCGTGACGGGGCAACCGTGGTCCCTCGCCGTCGCCACGTCCGCGCAGCTCGGGGTGCCCGTCGCCGCGGCGACCCTGGGCCGGGCGCACGGGCTCCTCGTCCCCGGCGAGGACGCTGCGATCCTGCTCGGCGCCCTCGTCACCATCGCGGCCACGGCCCTGGCCAGCAACCGCCTGCCCTCGAGACGCCGAGCCGCCCGGTCGTGACGTCGCTGCCTCCTCCGGCGGCGCTGCTACTTCTTGACCGCGAAGTCCTCAAGCAGGCGCCGGCCGATGATCATCTTCTGGATCTCTGCCGTGCCCTCGCCGATGAGCAGCATGGGCGCCTCGCGGTAGAGGCGCTCGATCTCGTACTCCTTGGAGTAGCCGTACCCGCCGTGGATCCGGAAGCTCTGCTCGACCACGTCGGCGCAGTTCTCGGCGGCGAGGTACTTCGCCATCCCCGCCTCGAGGTCGTTGCGGGCACCGGCGTCCTTGAGCCGAGCCGCCTTCACCATCATCTGGTGGCTCGCCTCCACCTTGGTCGCCATGTCGGCGAGGCGGAACAGGATGCCCTGGTGCTCGGCGATCTTCTTGCCGAACGTCTCGCGCTGCTGCGCGTAGGCGATGCCCAGCTCGAAGGCCCGCATCGACACCCCGCAGGCGCGTGCAGCGACGTTGACGCGGCCCACCTCGACGCCGTCCATCATCTGGTAGAAGCCCTTGCCCGGCTCGCCGCCGAGGATCTGGGCCGAGGTCGTGCGGTGGCCCTCGAGGACGAGCTCGGTCGTGTCGACGCCCTTGTAGCCCATCTTCTCGATCTTCCCCGGGATCGTGACGCCCTGGGCGGTCTCGCCGAAGCCGGGCTCCTTCTCGACGAGGAAGGTCGTCATGTTCCGGTAGACCGAGTCCGCCCCGAGGTCGGTCTTCACCAGCACCGCCACCAGGTTCGAGGACCCGCCGTTGGTGAGCCACATCTTCTGCCCGGTGATGGTCCACTCGGTGTCGGCGCCCTCGCCGGACCCCTTGACCGCCTTGGTGCGGATCGCGGAGACGTCGGAGCCGAGGCCGGGCTCGCTCATCGAGAACGCGCCCCGCACCTCACCGGTCGCCATCCGCGGCAGGTACCGCTGCTTCTGCTCCTCGGTCCCGTGCTGCAGCAGCATGTACGCGACGATGAAGTGGGTGTTGATGATGCCGCTCACCGACATCCAGCCGCGTGCGATCTCCTCGACCACCAGCGCGTAGGTCAGCAGCGACTCCCCCAGGCCGCCGTACTCCTCGGGGATCATGAGCCCGAAGATGCCCATCTCCTTCATGCCCTCGACGATCTCGGTGGGGTACTCGTCGGCGTGCTCGAGCTGCTGCGCCACCGGGATGATCTGCTCGTCGACGAACTCCCGGACCAGCTTCACCAGCTCGGTCTGCTCCTCGGTGAGGCCGTCGGTCGTCTGAAGTCGGGACATGCTGGCGAGTATGCCGAGCGCCTCCGGTGGTGGGTACCGGACGGGCGTGTGAGCCTGCCCACCCGCAGGTCGGGGCTCGGGCCCGCCCGTGTGGCCGCGGAAACTCGGTGGCGGACGTCACGTCGTCACTGCCAGCATGGCCGGGCACGCCGACGGCACCGGCCGCGGCACGACTCGCTCGACGGGGCCACCACGTCGAACGGAAGGAGGGGCGACATGTCCACGACTGTCCCGGGCTGCCCTCGCGCCCACACCCCTTCTTCGATGGAGTCTTCCGTTGCACGCTTTTCAGGAGAACCCGGAGTTCTCGTTCGACAGCCTTCCTGACGCGCCGCCCGAGGGCGAGCGCTGGTCGAGCTGGGACGGTGCCACGCACGGTCCGAAACCCCGACCCGACTGGGTCATCACCGCCCTCGCAGCCGTCGAGGCCGACCTCGGCATCCTCAAGACGGGCAAGGAGGCCGACGTCCACGTCGTCCGCCGGTGGGTTCCCGACGGCACCGACCAGCCTGCGCTCGACACGTGGATGGCGGCCAAGCGGTACCGCACCAGCGAGCACCGCATGTTCCACCGTGACGCCGGGTACCAGGAGGGCCGCCGGGTCCGCCGCAGCCGGGAGATGCGGGCGATGGCCAGGCGCACCGACTTCGGCCGCGAGCTGCTGTCCGGCCAGTGGGCCTCGGCGGAGTTCGAGGCGTTGGGGCAGCTGTGGGAGCTCGGCCTGCCCGTCCCCTACCCGGTGCAGCTCAGCGACCGCGAGATGCTCATGGAGTTCATCGGCTCCGACGGCGAGGCGGCACCCCGCCTGGCGCAGACGAGACCGGCCCCGGACCTGCTCGCCGACCTGTTCGAGCAGCTCCGGCGGACGATGACGGTGCTGGCCGGGCACGGCTGGGCCCACGGCGACCTGTCGCCGTACAACGTCCTGCTCCACGGCGAGCGGCTCGTCGTCATCGACTGGCCCCAGGTCGTGGACGTCATCGGCAACCCGCGCGGCTTCGAGTTCCTCGAGCGCGATGTCACGAACATGTGCCGGTGGTTCCGGGCGCGAGGCCTGGACGCGGACGAGTCGGAGCTCATGGGCGACCTCGTCGCCGCAGCCACGTCGCGCTGGTAGCCGGCCACCCGGCACACCCGGCACACGTGCTGGGCCGTCCCGGCAGGCGTGCCGGGTGTGCCGGGTCAGCCGGAGCTCGACCGGCGGGCGCTGTTCTCCTCGGCCCGCCGTTCGAGCACCGCTCGCTCGGCAGCGTTCCGGGACCGGGTGGCCGCCTCGGCGAAGGCGTCCGCGGCCTCGGCGTGCCGTGCGGCGCGCTCGAGCAGGTCGCCCCGCACGCTGGGCAGCAGGGGTGAGCTCCCGAGCTCGTCCCCGCGCAGGGCGTCGAGCACGGCGAGCCCTGCCGCGGGACCGTGCGCGCGCCCGTGCGCGACGGCCCGGTTGACCTCGACGACCGGGCCCGGCGCGGCGTTGGCGAGGACGTCGTACAGGGCCGCGATCTGCGCCCAGTCGGTGTCCTCGGCCCGCCGGGCGCGGGCGTGCTCGGCGGCGATCGACGCCTGCAGGAAGTACTTCCCGACCGGCTTGCCCTGTGCGGCCAGCGCCCGCCCCTCCGCCAACGCCGACAGGCCGCGACGGACGAGCTCGTGGTCCCACCGGGAGCGGTCCTGCGCCTCCAGCAGGACCGCCGCCCCGTCCTCGTCGACCCGGGCCGGCAGGCGGGAGGCCTGGATCTCCAGCAGTGCCTGGAGGCCCAGGACCTCGGGCTCGTGCGGCGTGAGCCCGGACAGCATCCGGGACAGGCGGATGGCCTCGGTCGCCAGGCCCGGCCGCAGCCAGTCCTCGCCCGCAGCAGCCGAGTAGCCCTCGTTGAAGACCAGGTAGATCACGGCCATGACGTCGTCGAGGCGCTGGTCGCGCTCCGGACCGGTCGGGATGTCGAAGTCCGCACGCGCCTCGGCGAGGGACTTCTTCGCCCGCGAGATGCGCTGTGCCATCGCGGACTCGGTGGACAGGAACCCGCGGGCGATCTCGCTCGTCGTCAGGCCACCGACGAGGCGCAGGGTCAGGGCAGCCCTCGACTCGGGGCTCAGGGACGGGTGGCAGGTCAGGAACATCAGGCGCAGGACGTCGTCCTCGATGTGGTCGACCTGGTCGTCGAGGTCGGGCACGCGTCCCTCCTCTGCACCGGGTAGCGCGAGTGCGAGCCCCTCGACCTTGCGACGCAGGGTCTCGGCTCGCCGGAACTGGTCGACACCCCGGCGTTTCGCCGTGGTCATCAGCCACGCGGCAGGGTTGGCCGGCACACCGGTCACCGGCCACTGCTCGAGCGCAGCGACCAGCGCGTCCTGGGCGAGGTCCTCGGCCAGGTCGACGTCACGCGTCATCCGGGTGAGCGCACCGACCAGGCGCGCCGACTCGGCCCGCCACGCGGTGGTGATCGCTGCGGCAGTCGAGGCCTCGGTTGACACCCGCCGAGCCTACGGGACGGACGCCGCCGCCCGGCGGCGTCCGTCCGTTCTCGGCCTCGGTGGG
>NZ_JBHUYG010000086.1:0-18733 GCF_042668795.1 Pedococcus sp. NPDC057267
GCGGGGGCCGTGCCGCCCCGGACTGCGGTCACTTCAGCGACATCACCGGCTCGCCCGAGGCGGTCAGCCCCGTGGAGCTGCGGGTGCAGGTGCCCGACTTCGGGCTTCCGCCGTTGTACGCCTGGCGCAGGCAGCTGCGCAGCGCGAGCTCACCCCAGTAGTTGGGGTGCAGCGACTCCTGGATGTAGTAGTCGCTCGTCGCCGTGGAGACGGTCCGGATCTGGTTGACCCACTCCGTCTTGTCGACCGCGCCCGCCCCGGTCCAGCTCGTCAGACCCTCCTCCTCGAGCAGGCCGACCGTGTTCTCGCACAGGCGCCGGCTGTTGAAGGCCGTCGCCAGCTCGAGCACCCGGGTGTTGCCGAGCCCGGTCGCCGAGACGGCGTTCTTGACGCTGCTGTTGATCGTCGACAGCGCGGTGGAGTTGGCCCAGTCTGCGTCCTTGTTCCAGAAGCCGCACCCGCCGGTGTTCTGCCGGGTGTAACCGCTCTGGGAGTAGCGGATCCCCGAACCGCCCGGCAGCGGCGACATGTAGTCCTGGACCATCAGCGTCCACTGCGAGTCGGCGTAGCCGGCGTTGCGCATCGCGGTGGCGAGGTTGAGCAGGCCGTTCTTGATGGCCGTGGTCTGGGCGCTGACGTTGCTGCTGGTGAAGTTGGCCGTGACCGACGAGTCGTCGTTGCAGTAGTTGGGCCACAGGGACGAGGACGTCAGGAAGTCGGAGACGCAGGACTGCACGATCGAGCCGAAGTTGAAGTCGTTGCCGCCGATGGAGACAGCGACCATCGTCACGTTGTGGGTGCTGGCGTAGGCCTGGAGCATCTTCGCCTGGCCCTGGTTGCCCGCGCCGTCGTCGTAGAAGTCGAGCCCGGGCTTGAAGTAGCCGTTGGAGTCCGTGTAGGTGGCCGTCTTGGCGCCGGAGCAGGCGAGGTTCATGCCGTTGACGCCACCACCGAGGTGGACCTCCGAGGCGTGCGAGCGGTGGCACCGTGGGATCGTCTCGGCGGTGTCGGACGCGTTGTCGTAGTAGGCCGTCGAGCCGAGCGCGTCGATGTACTGCGACCCGGTGTTGGTGTTGCCGGCCCAGCGGCCGGCCTCGCCCGAGATGTACGAGTCGCCGACCGTGACGACCGTCGGGGTCCCGGAGCCGGGGCCGTCCGCGAGCGCCGGCGCCGGGAGCGCCACCACGAGGGTCGTCGCAGCCAGGGCGGCGCCGGCGACGAGCCCGGCGGCGGTGCGCCTGCGGCGCGGGGTGGGGGATGAAGCAGACACTGCATCTCCGATCCGCCGGGTCGCGCCATTGCGACCCGGCTGTTGGTGAGCCTGGCCCCGCGGCGGCGTGCGGACCGGTGCGTGTCCAGTTGACGACGCCCATCAAAGCGCCTTTCTGACCCTCGGTAAGGCAAATCCGGGTCAAACGTTCGTCCGGTTCCCGGTACCGGGCCCGTCCGACGTGGGCGGCCGCCCGGCATACGGTGGGCGCATGCCCAACCGGCTCGCGGACTCGACCTCGCCCTACCTGCTCCAGCACGCCGACAACCCCGTCGACTGGCAGGAGTGGGGTGAGGAGGCGTTCGCGGAGGCGCGCCGGCGCGACGTGCCCGTCCTGCTCAGCGTCGGGTATGCCGCGTGCCACTGGTGCCACGTGATGGCGCACGAGACCTTCGAGGACGAAGAGGTCGCGGCTGCGCTCAACCCGCACTTCGTGGCGGTCAAGGTCGACCGCGAGGAGCGGCCGGACGTCGACGCGGTCTACATGAGCGCGACCACGGCACTGACCGGGCACGGCGGCTGGCCCATGACGTGCGTCCTCACGCCGGACGGCGAGCCCTTCTTCGCGGGCACGTACTTCCCCAGGGGTCAGTTCCTCCAGCTGCTGGCGCAGGTGCGTACGGTCTGGGCGGAGCAGCGCGAGCGGGTGCTCGAGAGCAGCGCGCACATCGCTGGACGGCTGCGCGAGATGACGTCCGCGGCGGCTCCCGCCGCCCTGGACGAGCAGGCGCTGGGCGAGGCGGCAGCCGGTCTGCGGCGCCAGTTCGACGACGCCCGAGGTGGTTTCGGCGGCGCACCGAAGTTCCCGCCGTCGATGGTGCTGGAGTTCCTGCTGCGACACCACGCGCGCACGGGGTCCCCGGACGCGCTGGCGATGGTCGAGCGCACGTGCGCCGCGATGGCCCGCGGCGGCATGTACGACCAGCTCGGCGGCGGGTTCGCCCGCTACTCCGTCGACGCCGACTGGGTGGTGCCCCACTTCGAGAAGATGCTCTACGACAACGCGCAGCTGCTGCGCGTGTTCGCCCACTGGCTGCGCGCCACCGGCGACCCCCTCGCCCGCCGCGTCGCCACCGAGACGGCAGAGTTCCTTCGACGCGACCTGCTCACTGCGACAGGCGGGTTCGCGTCAGCGCTCGACGCGGACACCGACGGCGTCGAGGGCCTCACCTACGCCTGGACGCCGGAGCAGCTCGTCGAGGTCCTCGGCGAGCAGGACGGCACCCGCGCCGCGGAGCTGCTGTCCGTGACCCCGGCTGGCACGTTCGAGCACGGCTCCTCGACCCTCCAGCTACGCACCGACCCGGACGACCCGCAGTGGTGGGCCGGCGTGCGGTCCCGTCTCCTGGCCTCCCGCAACGAGCGCCCGCAGCCCGCCCGCGACGACAAGGTCGTCACGTCCTGGAACGGCCTGGCCATTGCCGCCCTAGCGGACGCCTCGATCGCCCTCGAGGACCCGCCGCTGCTCGAGCTTGCCCGTGCCTGTGCGGAGTTCGTCGTCGGGGCCCACCTCGTCGACGGACGCCTGCGCCGCTCCTCGCGCGACGGCCGAGTCGGCACCGCCGCTGGCGTGGCCGACGACCACGGGAACCTGGCGGAGGGGCTGCTGGCGCTGCACCAGGCCACGGGCGAGGCCCGCTGGCTCGACACGGCCTGGCAGCTGCTCGAGGTCGCGGTCGAGCAGTTCGGCGCGGACGACGGCGGCTTCCACGACACGGCTGCCGATGCCGAGCCGCTCGTGCTCCGGCCGCGCAGCCCTGCCGACAACGCCGAGCCGAGCGGCCAGTCCGCCCTCGCCGGCGCCCTGCTCACGTGCTCCGCCCTCACCGGCGACACGGCGATGCGCGAGCGCGCCGAGGCGGCGCTGGCCTCCTCCGGCTTCCTCGCGGCCCGCGACCCGCGGTTCGCGGGGTGGGGGCTGGCGGTGGCCGAGGCGGCCCTGGCCGGCCCGCTGCAGGTGGCCGTGGTCGGGGACGGCCCGGAGGCCGAGGAGCTGCTCGCAGTGGCCCGGGCGTCGTCGTCGCCGGGACTGGTCCTCGCGCACGGCAGGCCCGACTCCCCCGGCGTGCCGCTGCTCGCGGACCGGCCCCTCGTCAGCGGTGCGGCCGCGGCATACGTCTGTCGCGGGTTCGTCTGCGACGCCCCGGTGACCGATGCCGCCGCGCTCAGGGCAGCCCTGGCGCGATGACCTCCGCCGCCAGCCGGGCGGCGTCCCATCGGGGGACCGCACCCGGGCACGACAGCAGGTAGTCCGCCACCTGCTCGTCCTCGAGCCCGTGCGCCTCGCGCAGGCCCTCGGCCATCGTGCGCAGGTATGCCGGGGCGGGCGGGTTGTGTTGCACCGCAGCGGGATCCGGGGTGGTGAAGGTGAGGACGGGGTGTCCGTCGAGCTCGCCGACGAGCTGCAGCGACTCGTAGCGCCCCGGGCCGACGTCGTGGCGGGCGTGCTCGAGGACGTGGGCGAGGTCCAGGCACTGCCGGGCTCACGGTGCATCTCCTGGGCCGCGACGTCGGCGAACTGCTGGTCGGTGACCAGGTAGGCCCGGGCCAGCGTGGTGCCGGCCGCTCCCGCGTCGTAGAACGCGATGCCCCCGCCCCACGTGGGCGACTCCCAGCCGAAGAGGACGATGCCGGGCAGGGTCATCGGCCGGTCGCCTGCGGGCGCGGTGGTGTCGCGCGCGCCGGGGTGGCTGCGGCGCGCCCCTGCCGGCCGACCGCCCTGCAGGTAGCGCAGGAAGCGCTCACGTCGGAGGTTGCTCCCGTAGCACGCGTACCAGACCTGCACGGGCTCCACCGTGCCAGAGCCGGTTCAGAGCACGAGGTGCCGGTATGCCGGTTCGGCCAGCTCGAGCGCCTCGACGCCGGCCGCCGGGTCGACGAAGAGCGCGGTCGCCCAGACGTCGGCCCACAGCAGGGTCGGCCCCCACACCGTCGCCGACCCCGACCGCCCGACGGGCGCGCCGGAGCGCGGGTCGAGGATGTGTGCGCCCCGGGCGGCGGTGCCGGAGGTCGCCAGGCCGCCGCGCGCCAGGTCCACCGTCGCGGCCACCCGGCTGCGGTCGCGCGGGTCCTCGATGCCGATGCGCCACGAGGTGGGGGTCGCGCCGTACCCCGCCCCGGCGAGCAGGTCACCACCGGCGTTGAGGCAGAACGAGATGCCGGGGACGTGCGCCAGGTGGGCCGCCGCCCCCTCGACCGCCCAGCCCTTGACCAGGCCGGTCGGGTCGTAGCCGCCGTCGGCGGTGTGGGCGCTGAAGAGCCCCCCGGTGCGCAGCTCGGCGACCGTGCACAGCTCGCGCACCTCCGCCAGCCACGGGTGGGCGTCCCGAGGGTCCAGCTCCCCGCGCAGGGCCCGGGACAGCTCGCTGTCCCCGCGCCACGTGCTGAACACCTCGTCGACCTTGCGCAGGTGCGCGAACACCTGCGCGACGGCCGCGTCCGCGGCCTGCGAGTCCACGTCGCCCCGCAGGTGGACGGACACGGGCATGCCCATGACGTGCTCGACGAACGCGCGCCGCGGGGTCTCGGCGACCGCCCCCTCCCGTCCGGTCACCAGGTCCGCGGTCACAGGTGCGCCTGGTCGATCGCCGACTGCAGCGACTGGAGGTAGCCGTCGGACGTGACCGTCGCGCCGGACACCATGTCGATGTTCGCGCTCTGGGCCTGGACGACCTCCTGGTTGAGGACCGGCAGGGCGTAGGAGTTGATCTCCGCGTCGCGGCCGTTGCCGTTGGGGTAGACGATCGCCTCGGCGTTGGTGATCTTGCCGCCCTGCACGGTGATCCGGACCTGCACCGGGCCCCAGCGCGTCTGTGCCGTGTCGCCGTCGTAGGTCTTGGCGGCCGAGGAGCTGCTCGACCCGCCGGACGACGAGCTCGACGACCCGGAGCTGCCCGACGAGCTGCTGCCGGACCCGGAGGTCCCGCTGGAGCCGTTGCCGGTCGAGCCGCTCGAGCCGGTGGACCCCGACGCGGAGCCGGAGCCGCCGGAGGCCGCACCCGCCTGCGCCACCACGGGCGAGGCGAGCGAGGTCCCCGAGCCGGTGGACGTGTGGTAGCTGAACAGCAGGACGAGGGTGGTGAGGGTGGACAGCCCCCACAGGGTGATGCGTCGCACGGGTGCTCCTAGTACGTGAACCGCTCGAGGTGGATGCGCTCGCTCGGGGTGCCGCAGGCCAGCGCGGCGCGGCGCGCGGCCTCCATCCAGCCGGGCGAGCCGCACAGGAACACGTCCCGCTCGGCCACGTCGGGCACGAGCTGGGCCAGAGCCTGGGCGTCGGTCAGGTGGGCCGCCGAGCGCGGCAGCCAGGTCTCCCGCCCCGGGACGCGCGGCCCCTCGACGGTGAAGTAGCGGGCGCCGCACCGGGTGGCGAGCTCGTGCAGCTCGTCGGCGTGGACGAGGTCCTCGCCGGTGCGGGCGCGGTGGATGACGGTGACGTCGCCGGGCGCCTGCCGAAATCCCTCGAGCAGTGCTCGCATCGGGGTGATGCCGATGCCGGAGCCCATGAGCAGGACCTTGTGGCGGGTGCGGACACCCTCGTGCAGGCGGCCGTAGGGGCCCTCGACCAGGACGCGCGTGCCGGGGCGCAGCCGTGCGAGCCGGCCGGTGCCGTCACCGACGTGGGCGGCCGTGATCCGCAGGTGGCGACCGTCGGGAGCGGCGGAGAGCGAGTAGGGGTTGGCACGGGTCCAGCCCGGCCCGTCGAGGAACCGCCACTGGAAGAACTGGCCGGGAAGCGCGTCGAGGTGCTCCACGCCGGGACCGCCGACGACGACGGACGTGACGCCGGGTGCCTCCTGCCGCACCGACACGACGCGGATCGGTGCGCGCAGCGAGCGCCAGGCGGGCAGCCCGAGGCGGTAGACGAGCACGGCACCGGCGCAGACGGCATACAGGGTCCACCAGAAGACGGTCGAGGCCTTGGAGGTGAGGAACTCCTGGCCGGTCCACAGCTGGTGGGGCAGCGCCAGCCCCGCACCGAGGTAGCCGTAGAGGTGGATGAGGTGCCACGACTCGTACCGCAGTCGCGCGCGGGCCTTCTTCACGGAGGTGACGACCACCATGCACAGGGCGACGGTCCCGGCGACGGCCAGCAGCATGCCGGGGTAGTTGAGGACGAAGTCGACGATCGTGCCCCACAGGCCCTTGGGACCGGTGGCGGCGTAGCCGAGGGTGATCAGGACGATGTGCGCCCAGAGCAGGTTGAAGGAGGTGAACCCGACGTACCGGTGGGTGCGCGCCAGGGCGTCCTGCCCCCACGCCTGCTCGAACCACGGGATCCGCGCCATGAGGAAGACCTGCACGAGCAGGAGGGCCGAGGCCACGAGCCCGGTCAGCCGCCCGAGCGAGGTCATCCCGGTGCCGAGGCCGCCAAGGGCCTGCACGCCGCCGTTCGCCACCCACAGCGTCACCACGAAGAGCACGACGAGCCAGAACAGCGACACCGAGGCGTCCCGCCACCAGCGTGGCACGGGCCGGACGGTGCGCGGGCGCCGGGTGGTTGCGGCGGGGGCGGCTGTCGACGCCATGGCGTCGGCGAGGTCGGTCGAGGTCACGTGACGACTCTGCGGCCGGCGTCTGTGAGGTTGCTGTGGAGGGCCCGTGACGGGGGTCAGTCTTCGTCCGGGCCCGGGTCGGCCTCCGGCCGGAAGTCGGCGTCCGGCCCGAAGTCGGCGTCCGGCCCGACGACCCGCCCGTCGAGCACCACCACGTCGGCGCGCAGCGCCGTCGGCCCGACCAGCGCGGCGTTGGCCTCGTCCGAGCGCAGCACCCAGGCGCGCGCGTCCTGCGGTGCCCGCCCCGCGGCGACGTGCCGGTGCACCAGGCGCTCGACGCGCACGTCGTCGGCGAGCGCGCAGAACCACACCTCGTCGAGCTGGTCGCGCACGGGGCGCCACGCCTCGTCGTCGAGCAGCAGGTAGTTGCCCTCGGTGACCACGACGTCCGCCTGCACCGGCACGACCAGGGCGCCCGGCTGGGGCTCACCCACCGCGTGGTCGAAGGCGGGTGCGGCGACCTCGCGGCGCGGCAGCTCGCGCACCGACTCGAGCGCTGCCGCGTATGCCGCCGCGTCGAAGGTGTCGGGCGCGCCCTTGCGGTCGCGGCGGCCGAGGCGCACGAGGTCGGCGTCGAGGAGGTGGAAGCCGTCCATGGGCACGTGGGCGACGTGCCCGGCCACGCCGGCGTCACCGGCGGTCGCTGCCAGCAGGGCCGCGACCAGCGTCGTCTTGCCCGACCCGGGCGGGCCGGCGATGCCGAGGACGCGCCGTCGGCCATCGGCCCGGGCCGCGTCCGCCAGCGACCGGACCCTCGCGAGCAGGCGGGGGTCCGGGACGACGGCGTCCGACGGCGCGCCGCTCAGGTCCACCACCCCAGCAGCTGGCCGCCGATGCGGGCGATGAAGGCGACCAGCACGAGCACGAACACCACCCGCACGAACCGGCTCCCCCGGGCCACGGCGGTACGCGCCCCGGTGTAGCCGCCGAGCAGGTTGGCCGCGGCCATGACCAGGCCGATCCCCCACATGACGTGGCCGCCCGGGGCGAAGACCGCGAGCGCGCCGAGGTTCGTGGCGAGGTTGGCGATCTTGGCCTTGGCGCTGGCCTCGAGGAAGGCGTAGCCCATCAGCCCCACGAGCGCGAAGACGAGGAAGCTGCCCGTGCCCGGCCCCAGCGCCCCGTCGTAGACGCCGATGCAGAACCCGGTGAGCATCGCCACGACCGTGTGCCGGTGGCCGTCGAACCGCAGGGCCGTCTCCTGCCCCAGCGAGGGCCGGGCGACCGTGTAGGCGCCCACGACGACGAGCATCACCAGGATGATCGGGTTGAACGCCGACTTCGGGATGTGCAGGCCGATGAGTGCACCGCCGGCCGACCCGACGAACGCGACCGCCGCCATCGGCAGGGCCGTGCGCAGGTCGGGGCGCACCCGCCGCCAGTAGGTCAGCGAGCTCGTCGCCGTGCCGAAGACCGACGACACCTTGTTGGTGGCGAGCAGCTGGGCCGGCGTGGCGCCCGGGAAGCCCAGCAGCAGGGCCGGCAGCTGGACGAGCCCGCCACCTCCGACCACCGCGTCGACCCAGCCGGCGGCGAAACCGGCCAGCGCCATGAGCAGCAGCGTGCTCGTCGCGATGTCGCCCACTCAGTGCCCGGCGATCCACCGGTCGACGATGCCGACGATGTCCGAGAGCTGGTGCGCCTCGGCGTCCGGCGTGACGTCGACCTCCACGCGCTGGTCGGCGGGGATGTCGCTGTGCGGCACCCAGATCGCGCGCATGCCGACCTGCTGCGGCCCGTGCACGTCCTCGAAGAGCCGGTCGCCGACGTAGACCGCGCGCTCGGGCTGCACCGACACCGCCGCGCACGCCGCGAGGAACGCCTCGGCGTGCGGCTTCACCACGTGGATCTCGGAGGAGTAGACGTCGCCGTCCACGGGGTCGAGGACGCCGTCGCGCTGGAACAGCTCGCGGTGGTAGGCGCGCGACCAGATCGTGTTGGACAGCACGCCGACGCGGATCCCCCTGTCGTGCAACGCCTCCCAGAGCGGGCGGACCTGCGGGTCCGTGTGCGTGTGCGGCTCCCAGAAGCGCTGGTATGCCGCGAGCGCCAGGTGGTGCCGGTCGTGCGCGGGGTCGACGCCGGCCTCCGCCAGCACCTCCTCGAGCGAGGCGCTGGAGTGCTCGGAGCGACCGCGCTTCCACGCGGCCTCCTCGGCCACGAGGATGCGGTGGGCGAGCGAGTCGGCCTCGGCGAGGTCCTCCGGGTCCATGTCGCGGGACTCCACGGGGATGCCGTGGACCTCGCGGGCGAACACCCGCCACTGCGCCGGCAGGTCGACCTCGTGCCAGGGCGTCAGCGTGCCACCCCAGTCGAAGATGACCGCCTCGACGGGCCCGTGCGCCGTGCTCGTCACGAGTCGCTGCCGCGGACCTCGCGGACCACCTCGGCCACGACGTCGCCGACCGGCACCTCGCGGCGCTCGCCGGTCGCGCGGTCCTTGATCTCGACCACGCCGTTCTCCAGGGACTTGCCGATGACGACGATGGTGGGCACGCCGAGCAGCTCGGAGTCCTTGAACTTCACGCCCGGGCTGACCTTCTGCCGGTCGTCGTAGAGCACCGACAGGCCCTGCGCCTCGAGCGCCCGGGTGACGTCCTCGGCCGTGGAGAAGACCTCGGGGTCGCGCGTGACGTCCTTGCCGGTGGCGACGACGTGCACGTCGACCGGGCTGATCTCGCGCGGCCAGCGCAGGCCCAGCTCGTCGTGGTTGCCCTCGGCGACGCACGCCACCGCACGCGAGACGCCCACGCCGTAGGAGCCCATGATCACCGTCTGCAGCTTGCCGTTCTGGTCCAGCACCTTGAGGTCCAGCGCCTCGGCGTACTTGGTGCCGAGCTGGAAGATGTGGCCCATCTCGATGCCGCGCGCCGACTCCAGGCCGTGCCCGCACGACGGGCAGGCGTCACCGGGCCGCACGTCGGCGGCCTCGATGGTGCCGTCGGCGGTGAAGTCACGGCCGGCGACGAGGTCGATGACGTGCTTCCCCGACTCGTCGGCCCCGGTCACCCAGCGGGTGCCCTCCGAGACGCGGCGGTCGAGCAGGTAGCGGATGCCGGAGGCGTTGTCGGTGCCGAGCACGCCGGGCCCGATGTAGCCCTTGACCAGGGCCGGGTTCGCCGCGAAGTCCTTCTCGTCGAAGGCCTCGACGCTCGCGGGCTCGACCTGCGCGCCGAGCCGCTTCTCGTCGATCTCACGGTCGCCCGGCACGCCGATGGCCAGCGGCTCGCGGGTGCCGTCGGGGTGGGCCAGCACGACCAGGACGTTCTTGAGCGTGTCGCCCGCCGCCCAGGGCCGGTCCTCGCGGGGGAAGGCCGCGTTGAGGTGGTCGACCAGCGTCTCGATGGTCGGGGTGTCGGGGGTGTCCTCCGCGTGCGCCGCGGGCACACCGTCCCACGGCACGGGGTCGGGCACGGGCACGCGCACGGCCTCGACGTTCGCGGCATACCCGCAGTGGGGGCAGTGGACGTAGGTGTCCTCGCCGTTCTCGGCGGTGGCGAGGAACTCCTCGCTCTTGGACCCGCCCATGGCACCGGCCATGGCCTGGACGATGACGTAGTGGAAGCCGAGCCGGTCGAAGATCCGGATGTAGGCGTCGCGGTGCAGCTGGTAGGCCTTGTCGAGGCCGGCCTCGTCGATGTCGAAGGAGTAGCTGTCCTTCATGACGAACTCGCGACCCCGGAGCAGGCCGGCGCGCGGACGGGCCTCGTCGCGGTACTTCGTCTGGATCTGGTAGATCGACAGCGGCAGGTCCTTGTACGAGGAGAACAGGTCCTTCACCGCGAGGGTGAACATCTCCTCGTGCGTGGGCCCGAGCAGGTAGTCGGCGTCCTTGCGGTCCTTGAGCCGGAAGATGTTGTCGCCGTACTCCTCCCAGCGCCCGGTCGCCTCGAACGGCTCCTTGGGCAGCAGGGCGGGGAACAGCAGCTCCTGCGCGCCGATGGCGTCCATCTCCTCGCGCACGATGTTCTCCACCTTGCGCAGCACCTTGAGGCCGAGCGGCAGCCAGGTGTAGATGCCGGGGCTGACGCGGCGGATGTAGCCGGCGCGGACGAGGAGCTTGTGGCTCGGCACCTCTGCGTCCGCCGGGTCCTCGCGGAGGGTCCGCAGGAACAGGGTCGACATGCGCAGGGCCACTTCGGTCTCCTTCGGGTGGGGGGCCACCGGGAAGGATATCTGTCCGTATGCCGCGTGCTCACCGCGGTTTCGCGCGCCCGGTCAGGGCCGGAGCACCTGCACGGACGACCGACCCGGTACGGCTGGCGGTGGCATCCGCCCGTCCCGGTGCGGGCGCACATCGCCCGGGCAGAGGACGTCTGCACCGGTCGTGCCCACCCTCGGCGTCCCGCGACCACGGCCTGGGCGGGCACACTGGCGCCATGACGACACGGATCGAGACGCCCGAACAGCTCACGGCACTGCTGGGCGAGCCGCTCCCCCGCGCGCGCGACAAGGTCCGCCCGGCCCTGCACGAGCTCGACCGCGAGTGGCTGGCCGCCTCGCCGTTCTGCCTCGTGGCGACGTCGGCGGCGGACGGCAGCTGCGACGTCTCGCCCAAGGGCGACCCTGCCGGCTTCGTCCGCGTCCTGGACGACACGACGGTGGCCGTGCCCGAGCGGCTGGGCAACCGGCGTGCCGACGGCTACCGCAACGTGCTGTCCAACCCGCACGTCGGCCTGATCTCGATCGTCCCGGGCCGAGGCGACACGCTGCGCATCAACGGGCGGGCCCACCTCGTGAGCGACGCCCCCTGGTTCGACGACATGGTCGTCAAGGGCCACCGACCGGTGCTGGCGCTGGTGGTCGAGGTCGACGAGGTGTTCCACCACTGCGCCAAGGCCTTCATGCGCAGCCGGCTCTGGCACCCCGAGACCTGGGACCCGATGGCCGTCGGCTCCCGACCGCAGATCGCCAAGGCGCTCGAGCGGACGGAGGACTCGATCGAGGAGCTCGAGCGCTACTACGGCACGCAGTACTCGACCGGTCTCTACTGACGTCGGAGCAGCACGCGCACCAGGCCGACGGCCGAGGCGGCCGCGAGGACGATCCCGGCGACGAGCCAGAATCGGGCGCGGGGATCCCGACCCGGGACCGCCACGAGGAACGCCCCGAAGGCCAGGAGCGATCCCCAGAACCAGTACCCGATCGTCCCGGGCTCGACGTCCTCGTCGACGTCCTCGTCGTCGACACCGGTCACAGCAGGACCGTCGAGAACGTCCCCACGTCGGTGAATCCGACTCCGCGGTAGGTCGCCCTGGCGCTGGTGTTGAAGTCGTTGACGTACAACGTGACCCAGCGGGCGCGGGTCTGCATGACCTGCTCGACGACCGAGGCCATGAGCCCGGTCGCGAGGCCCTGCCCGCGCAGGTGCGGCGCCAGCCAGACGCCCTGGATCTGCGCGCACCCGAGGGCCACCGACCCCACGTCGGCCTTGAAGACGACGGCGCCGTCCTCGACGACGACGAAGGTGTGCCCCCGCTCGATGAGCGCCAGCAGCGCCTGGCGGTAGGCCGCGCCCGAGCCGGTGTAGGGCTTGTAGCCGATCTCGCCCTCGAACATGTGCGCCGCGGCCGGCATCACGAGGTGGACCTCGTCGAGGCGGGCAGGTCGCACCCGCGGGTCGAGCTCGACACCGAGCGAGGAGGGCGGCTCCATGATGCTCATCAGCGGCTGCGCGGTGCGCACGGCCCGCGCCGGGCCCCAGGTCGGCTGGAGCAGCCGCCACAGCTCGGTGACCTGGTCGGCGGGACCGAGGATCGACGCGCACTGCCGCCGCCACCGGCGGACGCGGTCGGCGAACCAGGCCAGGCTCTGGTCGTCGGCCTCGACCGGGACCAGGTTGGCGCTGGACCAGCACAGGGACTGCAGGCGACCGTCGACCTTGTGGCCGAGGACCGTCCCGGGCTGGGTCGTCAGGACGCCCTCGAGCAGCCGCGCCGCGACGAAGACGTTCGCCGCGAGGTCGCGGGAGCAGACCTCGAGGGCGGCGTCGCGGTCCGACGCCGAGAGGGCGTGGACCGGGTTGCGGGTGCGCAGCACGGTGTCAGCCTAGGCCCCACGGGGCCCGGCCGCCCCATGCTCCGTGGGCCCGGCTCAGCCGACGGTGACGGAGGGAGACCCGGCCTCGGCCTCGTCGACGGGCTCGCCCATCTCCTCGGCGATGCGCATGGCCTCCTCGATGAGGGTCTCGACGATGGCCGACTCGGGCACGGTCTTGATGACCTCGCCCTTGACGAAGATCTGGCCCTTGCCGTTGCCGGACGCGACCCCGAGGTCGGCCTCGCGCGCCTCACCGGGACCGTTGACGACACAGCCCATCACGGCGACGCGCAGCGGCACGGTCATGCCCTCGAGGCCGGCGGTGACCTCGTCGGCGAGCTTGTAGACGTCGACCTGCGCGCGGCCGCACGAGGGGCACGAGACGATCTCGAGCTTGCGCGGCTTGAGGTTGAGGGACTGCAGGATCTGGTTGCCGACCTTGACCTCCTCGACCGGCGGGGCCGAGAGGGAGACGCGGATGGTGTCGCCGATGCCCTTGGACAGCAGCGCGCCGAAGGCGGTGGCCGACTTGATCGTGCCCTGGAACGCCGGTCCGGCCTCGGTGACGCCGAGGTGCAGCGGCCAGTCGCCCCGCTCGGACAGCATCTCGTAGGCGCGCACCATGACGACGGGGTCGTTGTGCTTGACCGAGATCTTGAAGTCGTGGAAGTCGTGCTCCTCGAACAGCGACGCCTCCCAGACGGCCGACTCCACGAGGGCCTCGGCGGTCGGCTTGCCGTACTTCTCGAGGAGGCGTCGGTCGAGCGACCCGGCGTTGACGCCGATCCGGATCGAGACACCCGCGTCCTTGGCGGCCTGGGCGATCTGCTTGACCTGGTCGTCGAACTGGCGGATGTTGCCCGGGTTGACCCGCACGCCCGCGCAGCCCGCGTCGATCGCGGCATACACGTACTTGGGCTGGAAGTGGATGTCGGCGATCACCGGGATCTGCGACTTGCGCGCGATCGCGGGCAGCGCGTCGGCGTCGTCCTGCGACGGGCACGCCACGCGGACGATGTCACAGCCCGCGGCGGTCAGCTCGGCGATCTGCTGCAGCGTCGCGTTGACGTCCGTCGTCGGGGTCGTGCACATCGACTGCACGGAGATCGGGGCGTCGCCGCCGACCTCGACCTTGCCGACCTTGATCTTGCGCGTCTTGCGCCGCGGCGCGAGGACGGGCGGGGGAAGGGCCGGCATACCGAGACCAACAGTCATGCGTCCATTATCCGGTATGCCGCGCACCTCGCCCCCGGAGGGTGGGGTCCGTCAACCGCGGCGCTCGTGCGTCAGCCGCCGAGCGGTTGCGGCGGCTTCCTGCTCGCTCCCCCGGGCCGCGTGCCTCGTTCCTCGGCCCGCAACCCTCCTCCGCTCGTGCGTCAGCCGCCGAGGTTGACGGGCTTCACGACGTCCGCGTAGATGAGCAGCGCCGACATCACGATGAGCACGGTCGACACGGCATACGCCACGGGCAGCGCCTTGGCGACGTCGACGTGACCGGGGTCCGGGCGGTGCAGCAGGCGCGCCACCGACCGCTTGAGGCCCTCCCAGAGCGCCCCCGCCACGTGGCCGCCGTCGAGCGGCAGCAGCGGGATGAGGTTGAACACGAACAGCGCGAAGTTGAGCGAGGCCATGAGGCTGAGCAGGAAGACGAACGGGTTGATGCCGTCGCGGCCACCGATCCACGGCACGCCGCCCGAGGCCGCCTCGCCCGCCATGCGGCCCACGCCGACCACGGACACGGGCCCGTTGGGGTCGCGCTGGCCGGAGCCGAACGCCGCCTCGGCCACGCCCTTCATCTTCTGCGGGATCTTCAGGACGATCCCGGCGGTGGCCTTGAGCTGCTCGCCCACGATCCCGGGGACCTCGGTCACCGGCTGCGGCACGTAGGCCACCGGGGTCTGGCTGCTCACGCCGATGAACCCGGCGTCGACGGTCACGGGCCTGCCCTGGGCGTCCACCCGGGGTCGCCCCTGGTCGTCGACCTGCTGGACGGTGTTCCGGATCGGCGTGATGGTGAGCGTCACCTGGCGCCCGTCGCGCTCGACGACGACCGGCGTGGGCTGACCGACCCGCGGGCGCACGAGGCGGCCCACGTCGGTGGTGGAGGTGATCGGCTGCCCGGCGATGGACACGAACCGGTCCCCCGGCCGCACGCCCGCCTGGTAGGCCGGCGTCTTGGGGTCCGACGGGGTGCACGTGGTCTTGGCGGTGGCCTGCTCGGCGGCCACGACGCACTCGCTCACCGCGGCGACGTCGGCGCCCTTCTGCGGCGTGGCGACGCCGTACAGCGACACGATGCCCCCGAGGAGCACGACGCCGATGAGCAGGTTCATCATCGGGCCGCCGAGCATGACGACGACCTTCTTGGGCACGGACAGCTTGTAGAAGACGCGGTCCTCGTCGCCGGGCTGGACCTCCTCGAGGCTGAGCTGGCGTGCCTCGTCGGCGAGCTGGGAGAAGCGACCGGTGGACGACACCCGCAGCATGCCCGGCCGGTCACCCGGACGAGGTGGGAACATCCCGATCATGCGGATGTAGCCGCCGAGCGGGATGGCCTTGATGCCGTACTCGGTCTCACCGCGACGGGTCGACCAGACCGTGGGCCCGAAGCCGACCATGTACTGGGTGACCTTGACCCCGAACTTCTTGGCGGGGACGAGGTGGCCGATCTCGTGCAGGCCGATGGACAGGCCCACGCCGAGCGCCACGAACAGCACCCCGAGGACGTACAACAGGACGGTCACGCGCGAGCCCCCTGGGCGCTTGTGGTGGTGCCACCGGCCGGGGGGTCGGTGGCGGTGTCGTCGGTGACGAGGTCGGGGCCGGGCAGATCCAGCACCTTCCGCGCCCGGTTGCGGGCCCAGTCGTCGGCCCGCAACACGTCCTCAACGGACAGCGCCGCGGAATCGATCCCGGACCCGGCGTGCTCCTGCACGACCCGTTCCACGGTGTCGACGATGTCGGGGAACCGGATGTGCCCGTCGTGGAAGGCGTCGACCGCGACCTCGTTGGCGGCGTTGTAGACAGCGGGGTACGTGCCGCCGGACTCCCCCACCTGCCGCGCCAGCCGCACCGCCGGGAACGCCTCGTCGTCGAGGGGCTCGAACTCCCACGACTGCGCCCTCGTCCAGTCGACGGGCACGTCGACGTCCGCGAGCCGGTCCGGCCAGGACAGCCCGAGCGCGATCGGCACGAGCATGCGCGGGGGGCCGGCCTGGGCGATGGTCGAGCCGTCGACGAACTCCACCATCGAGTGGATCATCTGCTGCGGGTGGACGACGACCTCGATCGCGTCGAACGGGATGTCGAAGAGCAGGTGCGCCTCGATGACCTCAAGGCCCTTGTTGACCAGGGTGGCCGAGTTCGTGGTGATGACCCGCCCCATCGAGAAGTTCGGGTGCGCCAGTGCGTCGGCCGGCGTGACGTCACGCAGCGACTCGCGGCTGCGCCCGCGGAACGGGCCGCCGCTGGCCGTCACGACCAGCCGCCGCACCTCCTCCGCCCTTCCGCCGCGCAGGCTCTGGGCGATCGCGGAGTGCTCGGAGTCGACGGGCACGATCTGGTCGGGCGCGGCCGCGGCCTTGACCAGCGGCCCGCCGACGATCAGCGACTCCTTGTTGGCCAGGGCCAGGCGCGAGCCGGCCGCGAGCGCCGCAAGCGTCGGGCGGAGGCCGATGGAGCCGGTGATGCCGTTGAGGACGACGTCCGCCCCCGACGCCGCCGCCGTGACCGCCGCGTCGTCCCCCACGACTACCTGCGGGCGGTATGCCGGGCGCCCGGCGCGGCCCGCGTGCGCGGCGACGGCCTCGGCCACCGCCTCGTGGGTCCCGCGGGCGACCGCCAGCAGCTCGACCTCGAAGGCGACGGCCTGCTCGGCGACGAGGTCGAGGTTCGACCCGGCGGACAGCGCCGTCACCCGGAAGCGGTCGGGGTTGCGCGAGATGACGTCGAGCGCCTGGGTCCCGATGGACCCGGTGGAGCCGAGGACGGCGACGCTGCGCGGTGGTGTCACCCCGCCATTGTCCCTCATCCGGTGGCGGGAGCCCGACGCCGCAGGACCAGGTCCACGGCCACCGGCGCCGGCCACCCCACCTCGGCGGGCAGCGCGCCGACGCCCACGGCGCTCACCGGTCGACCACGACGACACCGAGCGAGGGGTGCTCGTCCTCGACCTCGCCGAGGACGGAGCGGATGCCGTCGTACCCGTCGGGGTCCACGGCCTTGAGGACGGCCACGCGGTCCCACACGAGCACCAGCCCCTCGGTGTCGTCGGCCGGCTCCTCCTCCGCGAGGTCGTGCAGGCAGTCGGCCAGCGCGTCCAGGTTGCGCCCGAACCAGTCGGGCAGGCGCAGGCTCTCGGCGAACCAGTCGAGGCTCTGACCGACCGTCGCCCCCGCGGGGACGACGAGCACCTGCCGCCCGTCGTCGCGCACGGAGCGGACCAGGTCGGTCAGCGACGTGCCGGCGCCCACCTCACGCACCACGGCGCACCCCCGGGCAGCACTCGGCACGCACTCGGTGCGGGAGCGGCCCGTGGCGCCACGGCATACGGGCCAAAATAGGGCAGTTGGCGCCTGCGCACAGCCCCCACGGCGAGAACCGGTGGTTCACTCGCGGAAGACCCGCTCCTCGATGAGCTGCTCCTCGACGACCCGCCCCTCCGTCTCGAAGCGACCCTGGTCGAACCGCTTCTGGAACTCCAGCTCGAGGTGGTCGACGCCGTTGCGGTTCTTCTCGATCGACAGCACGACCCACTGCCGGAACCGCTCGGCGTTGCCCAGGTGGTAGACGAGGTGGTGCTTGGCCACGACGTCGTACTTCTCGTTGATGATCAGGACGATGTCGGACTCGTACGCCAGCGCGGACGACCCGCGCAGGTCGTGCACGCGCATGCGGCGGCCGCCGACGAGGCTTCCCTTCTCCGCTGCCACGATCGACACGACGGGCACGGAGAACTCGAGCGCGAAGTCCTTGAGCCGCTCGACCACCGTGGCGACCCGCTCCTCCTCGGCGAGGCTGGAGCCGGGCAGGGGAATCTTCTGCAGGTAGTCGACGAGGACCATGGGGGCCCGGCCGTCCCGCTGGGCGAGCTCGGCGATGGTGTCGTGGATGGTCTCCAGCGTGGTGTGCAGGCCGCTGCTCGTGTGGATGTGCAGCCGGTCGGCGTAGCCCTCGAGCGACCGGACCGCCTCGGGGCCGCCGGGGGCGTTGGCGAACCGGGAGGCCAGGTTGTTGGCGGTGCTGTGCCGTGCCTCGAACGCGGCGCGGATCTTGGTGAGGTTGACCCCGTCGGTGCCGGCCACCTCGGCCGCCTCGATCGCGAGCAGGCGCTCCAGGATGCTGTGGGCGCCGTGCTCGTAGGAGAAGAACACGGCGGTGCGGTTGGCCGCGACGGCGTTGCGCAGGACCTGCAGCATCATCGCGGTCTTGCCCAGCCCCTGGGGGCCACCGAGCAGGACGAGCTCGCCCGAGCGGAAGCCGCCGGACAGCGCGAGGTCCAGCGCGCCGAAGCCGGTCGGCCACACGCGCGCCCCGGCTGTGTGCCCCAGTCGGAGCTTCTCGTCGGTCTCGCTCATGACCTCGGAGAGGGACTTCAGCCGACCGGCCGTCCGCGCGGCGTCCTCGGCCGGACGCAGGGAGGTGACGACCCCGATGTCTTCCACGCTCATGGCGCGAATTGAACAACCAAACGCGGCTCCCCAGAGGCAGATCGGGCCAGAACCCCTCCACTCGGCCGATGGGCATTCGGCACCTATGGGGCGATTGGGACGACCCTGCCGGGGGGCTAGGGGGCGATGCCGACGTAGGTGGTCTCGAGGTACTCCTCGATGCCCTCGAACCCGCCCTCGCGGCCGAAGCCGGAGGCCTT
>NZ_JBHUYG010000087.1:0-18556 GCF_042668795.1 Pedococcus sp. NPDC057267
GCGGTGGTCGCCGCCGGCCGCCGCGACCCGGCGAGGAGTCGGGGGGCCCCCCCCCCCCCGCCGCCCCGCCCCCCCCCCCCCGGGGGGCCGACCCCCACCCCCCCCGCGGCGCCCCCCGGCGCTAACCCCCCCCGCCGGCCCGCCCCCCCCCGCCGCCGCCCCCCCGACGGCCTGTCCGGGGAGGGCCCCGGGACAACCCCGGGGCCTGCCCCATGTACCGTCCATACGACTATGTTGTGTCGAGGAGCAGCGGGACCTGACCCGCTCGGCTCGACCGGGCGCCAACTCCGCTCCGCTCGACCGGTCACGCCACGGGACCACCCCTCCCCGCGGGCGTCAATCAAAAGGAGGTGACGTGTACAAGTACATCCTTCGGCGACTGCTCCAGATGATCCCGGTGCTGCTTGGGTCCACGTTCATCATTTTCGCCATGGTCTTCGCCCTGCCCGGTGACCCCACCGCGGGGATGTGCGGCGAGCGAGGATGCCCCCCGGCCTTCGTCGCCAAGTTCCGCCAGGAGCACAACCTCAACGACCCGCTGCTCGTCCAGTACGGCAAGTACATGGTCAACGTGTCCAAGGGTGACCTCGGCACGAACTTCCGCGACATCAAGGTGTCCGACGAGCTCCAGCAGCGCTACCCGACCACGGTCCGACTCGCCGGGATGGCCATCCTGTTCGAGGCGATCATCGGCGTCCTCGCCGGCGTGCTCGCGGGTATCCGAAAAGGCAAGTTCATCGACAACCTCGTCCTGGTGAGCACCCTCTTCGTGATCTCGGTGCCGGTCTTCGTCATCGGCGCCACCCTCCAGTACTACCTGGGCGTGAAGGCGGGCCTGTTCCCGGTCACGGTGTCGTCCTCGGCCACCTTCTACGAGCTGCTGCTCCCGGCCTTCGTCCTCGGCAGCGCCTCGATCGCCTACGTCGCGCGCCTCACGCGCACCAACCTCGTCGAGAACCTGCGGGCCGACTACCTGCGCACCGCGATCGCCAAGGGCCTGACCAAGCGGCGCGCGGTCGGGGTGCACGCCCTGCGGAACTCCCTCATCCCCGTCGTGACCTTCATCGGCGCCGACTTCGGTGGCCTGCTGGCGGGGGCGATCATCACCGAGCGCATCTTCAACATCCAGGGCGTCGGTGGGTACCTGTTCACCGGCATCCACAACCGTGACGGCGTCGTCGTCGTCGGCACCGTGACCGTCCTGGTGCTCGTGTTCCTGCTCGCCAACCTCGTCGTGGACCTGCTCTACGGCGTGCTCGACCCGAGGATCAGCCATGACTGAGGCTTCGACCATCGCCGTCTCCGCGGAGACCGGCGCTGCCCCCGGGGAGGCCGGTGACGCCCCCCGCTCGCTGGCGTCGGACGCGTGGCGCTCGCTCAAGAAGAACCCGATCTTCTGGGTGTCCGTCATCCTGATCGCCCTCTTCGTGCTCATGGCCGCGTGGCCGTCGCTGTTCACCCACACCGACCCCAACGCCGCGGTCCTCAAGGACGCCCGCGTCCCTCCGAACGCCAACGCGTGGTTCGGCCGTGACATCCAGGGCTACGACATCTACTCGCGCACCATCTACGGCGCCCGGGCCTCGATCCTGGTCGGCGTGTTCACGACCATCGCCACCGTCATCATCGGTGGGGTCCTGGGTGTCGCGGCCGGCTTCTACGGCGGCTGGCTCGACGCGATCCTGTCGCGCGTCACCGACATCTTCTTCGCGATCCCGCTGCTCCTCGGCGGCATCCTGTTCATGTCGGTGTTCGCGAACGACGCCAACACGCCGTACTTCGTCGTGGTGGGCAAGGTCGTGCTCGTGCTCGCGGTGTTCGGCTGGCCGACCATCGCGCGCCTGATGCGCTCGAGCGTCATGCAGGTCAAGCCCAACGACTACGTGCAGGCGGCCCGTGCGCTCGGCGCGAGCCCGTGGCGGATCATCCGCTCGCACGTGCTGCCCAATGCCCTGGCCCCGGTCATCGTCATCTCGACCATCAACCTGGGTGTGTTCATCGCAGCCGAGGCCGCGCTGAGCTTCCTGGGCATCGGCCTGACGCCGCCGGCAGTGTCCTGGGGTGTGTCGATCTCCGACGCGCTGATCGCGCTGCGGACGACCCCGCACATCCTGTTCTTCCCCAGCCTGTTCCTCTCCCTGGCGGTGCTGGCCTTCATCATGCTCGGCGACGCGGTGCGTGACGCCTTCGACCCGAAGTCGCGCTGAGCGGGAAAGACGAACTCCACATGACGACCACTGACACCAAGCCCCACCGGTCTCACAAGACCGACGGGCCCGTGTACACCCCGCAGGACGGCCTGCTGCTCCAGGTGGAAGACCTCCACGTCGAGTTCCACACCCCCGACGGTGTGGCCAAGGCCATCAACGGCGTGAACTTCGACCTGCACGAGGGCGAGACGCTCGCGATCCTCGGCGAGTCGGGGTCGGGCAAGTCCGTGACCGCCCAGGCGATCATGGGCATCCTCGACATGCCGCCGGCGAGGATCCCGAAGGGGCAGATCCGGTACTGCGGGCAGGACCTGCTCACCATGCCGGAGGACCAGCGGCGCCGCACCCGCGGCCCGGAGATCTCGATGGTCTTCCAGGACGCACTGTCCTCGCTCAACCCGGTCTTCCCGGTCGGGTGGCAGATCGCGGAGATGTTCCGCAAGCACCGCGGCATGAACAAGTCCGACGCTCAGGAGCGGGCGATCAAGCTGATGCAGCGCGTGCAGATCCCGGCGGCGAAGGAGCGGGTGAAGGCCTACCCGCACCAGTTCTCCGGCGGCATGCGCCAGCGCATCATGATCGCGATGGCGATCGCGCTCGACCCTGCGGTGCTCATCGCCGACGAGCCGACCACCGCCCTCGACGTGACCGTCCAGGCCCAGATCATGGCGCTGCTGCAGGAGCTGCAGGAGGAGCGCCGCATGGGGCTCATCCTCATCACCCACGACCTCGGCGTGGTCGCCGACGTCGCGGACAAGATCGCGGTCATGTATGCCGGCCGCATCGTCGAGCGTGCGGACGTGTACGACCTGTACCGGCAGCCGGCCCACCCGTACACCAAGGGCCTGCTGGAGTCGATCCCTCGCCTGGACCAGAAGGGCCAGCAGCTCGCCGCCATCGGTGGCCTGCCGCCGAACCTCATGCGGATCCCGTCCGGCTGCGCGTTCAACCCGCGCTGCCGCTACGCCCAGGACGTCTGCCGTGAGGATCGTCCCCAGCTGCTGACCGTGGCACCGGGCCGCGAGAGCGCCTGCCACTTCGCCGAGGAGGTCCTCCATGGCTGAGCCCATCCTGACCGCGACCGACCTGGTCAAGCACTACCCGATCAAGGGTGGCGTGCTGCGCCGCACCGTCGGCCACGTCAAGGCCGTCGACGGCGTCAGCTTCGAGCTGCTCAAGGGCGAGACCCTCGGCATCGTGGGCGAGTCCGGCTGTGGCAAGTCCACCCTCGGCCGGCTGCTCATGCGGCTCGAGGAGCCGACGTCCGGCACGGTGATGTTCGACGGCGTCGACATGTACGCCCAGAAGGGCCGCGCCATGCGCCGCCTGCGCCGCGACATCCAGATCGTGTTCCAGGACCCGTACACCTCGCTCAACCCGCGCAAGACGGTCGGCGACATCATCGGTGAGCCGTTCGAGATCCACCCGGACGCCGTGCCGAAGAAGGGCCGACGCAAGGCGGTGCAGGACCTGCTCGACATGGTCGGCCTGAACCCCGAGCACATCAACCGGTACCCGCACCAGTTCTCCGGTGGCCAGCGCCAGCGCATCGGCATCGCCCGCGGCATCGCGCTGAACCCGAAGGTGCTCATCTGCGACGAGCCGGTCTCGGCGCTGGACGTCTCGGTGCAGGCGCAAGTCGTCAACCTGATGGAGAAGCTGCAGGACGAGCTCGGCCTGTCCTACATCTTCATCGCGCACGACCTGTCCGTGGTCCGGCACATCTCCGACCGCGTCGGTGTGATGTACCTCGGCAAGATGGCCGAGCTCGGTGACGAGGACGACATCTACGCGCGTCCTACCCACCCGTACACCCAGGCGCTGCTGTCCGCGGTGCCGGTGCCGGACCCGACGCTGCGCGACAAGAAGGAGCAGATCGTCCTCAAGGGCGACGTCCCGTCGCCGGCGAACCCACCGAGCGGGTGCCGGTTCCACACGCGGTGCTTCAAGGCGCAGGAGAAGTGCTCGGCCGAGGAGCCGCTGCTCGAGCTGCGGCCCGACGGTGTCGGCCAGCACCTGTCGGCCTGCCACTTCGCGGCGCCGCGGGAGATCATCGAGACCGTCGACGTCTCGGGCCAGGAGCCGGTGTTCCGGGCCGAGGTCCGCGACCAGGCCTCGTTCGACGAGCCGTACGAGCGCGTCGGCGACGGGTCGCAGGACTCCTGACCGAGGCCTACCCGCCGCGCACGCCAGCGCACACCGGCCGCGCCGTCCCCGTCCGGGGGCGGCGCGGCCGCGTTCAGTGGGTGCGTTCGGGGAGCCTGCGGTTGAGCGAGAAGAGCCGGCCGAGCACCGGCATGAGCACGATGTTGACCCCGTGCAGTGCGCCGATGATGAGCAGGATCCCGCCGAGGCGGGAGAGCTCGAAGGTCACCTGCTCGGCCGTGACGCGCCCGGTGATGTCGTTCTTCCAGTCCGCCTGCGGCGACACGTGCAGGCTGAACAGGATGTAGGCGGCGAAGATCAGGTAGTAGACGATGTCGGTCAGCACGATGTAGCTCTTGCCCGTCAACGGGTTGTCGTGGAAGACGTCGGCTGCGTACGCCCTCCCGAACCGCTTGATGAACGGGCCCAGCCACAGCGCGATGCCGAGCAGGACGAGGTTCGTCGCCACCTCCAGGACCCACCAGGGCATCTCCAGTCCTCTCTCTCCACGGGGTGTCAGGGTCAGCACGAGGGTCGTCGCGAGGGCCAGGCCGACGACCCAGCAGGCGCCGAGCAGCCGCACCCGGCGGCGCCGGTGCCGGTCGTGCTCGATGCTGTCGACGACCCGGGCGAACAGGTCGGGGGCCGGTGCGCGGCTGTCGCCGACCTCGGTGAGGGCGTCGTGCAGCCGGTCCTCCAGGGCGCTCATCGCTCCTCCTCGAGGGTCGTGGCGAGTGCGCGCAGGCCGCGGCGCAGGTGGGTCTTGACCGAGTTCGGGGACAGGCCCAGCGTGCGGGCGATCTCCTCCACCGGCAGCTCGAGGTAGTAGCGCAGGGCCACGCAGTCGCGCTGCCGGCGCGGCAGGGCGCGCACTGCGGCGACGACCTCCTGCCGCGCGTGCTCCCCGGCCACCGTGTCCTCGGCGGAGGGCTCGTCCGGCTGGGCCGGTGGGCGGTGCCGCAGGGAGACCAGGCCGCGCCGGTTGTGGTCGCGGGCGAGGTTGATGACGATCGAGCGCAGGTATGCCGCGGCGCGCTCCCGGTCGCGGATGCGCGAGGTGCTGCGCGCCAGGCGGATGAAGGCCTCCTGCACGAGGTCCTCGGCCGCCGTGCGGTCGTCGACGAAGAACCGGGCGAGCGAGACGAGCCGGGCCGCCTCGGCCCGGAAGAGCACGACGACGAGGTCGTCGGCGGCCACCCCCGGGACCGCCGCGACCCCGCCCTCCTGCAGTGCTCCCACCGCCTCCATCACCTCGACAGACGATCCTCCACCGGTTGCGGGTGACACGGATTCTGGCGGAGTTCTGCTGATCTGTGCAGGTCACCCGGGGTACCCGTCCCGACCGTCGGTGGGGTGTCAGCGGCAATGGGGAACGACACCCGGAGGAACCATGAACCACACGATGACCGCACCCGGCCCCGCCACGGCGACACCGGCGACACCGACGCCGACGGGGTTCCCCGGGCCCGGCATCCTGAGGGGCGCGGCAACGGGCCTCGTCCTGGGGGTGCTGTGGGGGGTCGCCGCCCGGGTGTTCATGCGCCTCGTCGCCGACGCGCCCGAGTTCAGCTGGGCCGGCACGCTCGGCATCCTGGCCATCGCCGCGTGGTTCGGGGCGTGGACGGGGGCTGCGGCGGGCGCGGTGCGGGCGGGGCGGCGGGGGTGGTGGTGCCTGCTCGCGGTGCCCGCGCTCATCCTCTTCGCCGGACAGGGGGCACCGTTCCTGCCCGGCGCCCTGCTCGGCGCCCTGGCGCTATCGCGCCGCCTGGGCGGCCGCGGTGACGGCCGCGGCGACGGCCGCAGGTGGGTCGCGGTCGTGGCTGCGGTCGCCGCCAACCTCGTGGCGCCGTTCCTGCTGTGGCGGTCCGACCGGCTCGACGAGGTGACGATGCTGTCCGCGCCGCTGCGAGCCCAGGTCGCGACGCTGGTGCTGATGCCGCTGCTGGGGCTCGCGCTCGCCTGGTGGGGCCGGGACCTGTTCGCCCCGCGAAGCACCCGTCGGCGCTGGGCTCAGTCGGCCTCGCCGGACCGCGCCCGCAGCAGCCGCCGCAACGAGTCCAGCCTCGCGGCACCGGCGGGTCCGGCCTGACCGGCGGCCACCCACTCGTCGAGGGCGCACTCCTCCTCGTCGTGGGTGCACCCTCGGGGGCAGCCGGCGGTGCCGGGCTCGAGGTCGGGGAAGTGCTCGATGATCCGGCTCAGGTCGACGTGGGCGAGTCCGAACGAGCGGATGCCGGGGGTGTCGATGACCCAGCCGTCCCCGCCCGGCAGGCGCAGCGCCACGGCCGACGTCGAGGTGTGGCGGCCGCGGCCGGTGACGTCGTTGACGACACCGGTCGCCCGTCCCGCGTCGGGGACGAGGGCGTTGACCAGGGTGGACTTGCCGACGCCCGAGTGCCCGACCAGGACGCTGACCCGGCCGGACAGGCGCTCGTGCAGCGCCTCGAGGCCGTCGAAGCCGCTGTCGCCCGTCGAGGTGACCACGTGCTCGACGTCGAGGGGCGCGTACTGCCGGAGGAAGTCGGCCGGGTCGGCCAGGTCGGCCTTGGTCAGGACGAGCAGCGGGTCGAGGTCGGCGTCGTACGCGGCGACGAGGCACCGGTCGATCAGCCGGGGCCGGGGCTCGGGGTTGGCGAGGGCCGACACGACGACGAGCTGGTCGGCGTTCGCGACGATGACGCGCTCGACCGGGTCGGTGTCGTCGGCGGTGCGCCGGAGCACGGACTCACGCGGCGTGACCCGCACGATCCGGGCCAGCGCGTCGGGGCCGCCGCCGGTGTCGCCCACGAGGTCGACGTTGTCGCCCACGACGATTCCCTTGCGCCCGAGCTCACGGGCCTTCATCGCCGTGACCACGCGCTCCGGCATCCGCCGACCGCCGACCCCACGCCCGACCAGGACGGTGTACCGGCCCCGGTCGACGGCGGTCACGAAGCCCGGCAGGGCGTCCTCGTGGGCGGGACGGTCCTTGGAGCGCGGACGCGAGCCCCGCCGGTTCGGCCGGATCCTGACGTCGCTCTCGTCGTAGTCGGAGGCGCGACGGCTCATGCGCTGACCGCACCCCGGCTCGCGCCGACCAGGTCCTCCCACAGGGACGTGAACTCCGGAAGGGTCTTGCCGACCGTGGCGACGTCCTCGACGGTCAGGCCCGGCACCCGCAGCCCGAGCACGGCGCCGGCCATGACCATGCGGTGGTCGGCGTAGGTGTGGAAGAGGCACCCGGTCAGGGGTGCCGGCGTGATGCGCAGGCCGTCCTCGGTCTCCGCCACCCGGCCGCCGAGCGCCTGGAGCTCGCGGGCCAGCGCAGCCAGCCGGTCGGTCTCGTGGCCGCGGATGTGCCCCACCCCGCGGATCTGCGAGGGCGAGTCGGCGAGCGCGGCGAGTGCGGCGACGACGGGGGTGAGCTCGGACGCGTCGTGCAGGTCGAGGTCGACCCCGGAGACCTCGCCGGTGCCGGCGACGGTGAGACCCTCGCGGGTGAGCGACACGTCGGCCCCCATCGCGTCGAGGATGTCGCGGATCGCGTCACCGGCCTGGGTCGTGTGCTGGGGCCAGCCCGGCACGGTGACCCGGCCGCCGCACACGAGGGCAGCGGCGAGGAACGGCGCGGCGTTGGACAGGTCGGGCTCGACCTGGACGTCGAGGCCGGCCAGCTCGGACGGCTCGACGCGCCACGTGTTCGGCTCGCTGTCGTCGACGATCGCGCCCGCGTCGCGCAGGGTCTCGACGGTCATCTCGATGTGCGGCTCCGACGGCACGGGTTCGTCCCCGGCGTGGTGGACGGTCACCCCGTCGTCGTAGCGGGCGCCCGCCAGCAGCAGCGCCGAGATGAACTGCGACGACGCGGAGGCGTCGAGCGTGACCGGCCCACCCGGCATACGCCCCGAACCCAGGACGGTGAAGGGGAGGGTGCCGCGGCCGCCGTCGTCGATGCTCGCCCCGAGGGCGCGCAGCGCGCCGAGGACCGGGCCCATGGGGCGGACACGCGCCTGGGCGTCACCGTCGAAGGTGACCGACCCGTGCGCGAGGGCCGCGACCGGCGGGACGAACCGCATCACGGTGCCCGCGAGGCCGCAGTCGACTGCGGTGCCGCCGCGGACCGCGGACGGCGAGACGTGCCAGTCCACCGAGCCGGAGGCATCGGGCAGGTCCTCGACCGTGGCGCCCAGCGAGCGCAGCGCCTGCGCCATGAGCAGGGTGTCCCTCGAGCGCAGTGGCGCCCGCAGGAGCGAGGGGGTGCTCGCCAGGGCGGCGAGCACGAGGTAGCGGTTCGTGAGCGACTTGCTGCCGGGGAGGACGGCGGTGCCGGTGACCTCGCCGGGGGGAGTGGGGGCGGCCCAGTCGGACCGGGCCGCCGGCGCAGGGTCAGGTGAGGGCATCGTGCGCCTGGCTCGCGGCGAGCTTGGCCTCGCGACGGGCGGCGTGGGCGGCGTGCTTCGCCTCACGCCGGGCACGCTTGGCCGAGCGGCGTGCGGAGTCGCTCGCGAGGCCGGCGCGGTAGGCGAGCCCGGGTCGTCCCTCGGTGTCGACTGCGGCGAGGAGCAGGCCGCCGATGAGCCCGACGTTCTTGAGGAACTGGATGCGCTGGGTGCGCCGGGTGGCCTGGTCCTTCTCGGCCCAGAACGGGTGGCCGACGTACGTGGTGGGGGCGAGCGAGCCCGCGAGCGCCAGTGCGGCGACGCGCGGCAGGCGGCCGGTGGCGAGCAGGGCCCCACCTCCGACCATCGTGGCGCCGTTGGCGCGGACGAGCAGCTCGGGGTCGTCGGGCAGGCCCAGCGGGGCGACCTTCTGGGCGAAGGGTGCGACCTTCTCGCGCAGCGCCGCGGGGTGGCGCAGCTGCTCGAGGCCCTGCGCGACGAAGATCGCGGCGAGCATGGGTCGGGCCACGCGGCGGACGAGCGTCATGATCACTCCTGTGGTGCCGGTCGGGAAGGGAACGTCGTCTCCCTTCCTACCGTATGGACCCGTCACCGGCCCTGCGTACCCTGTCCAGCATGTGCGGGCGATACGCGGCGACGGCGAACCCCGACGAGCTCGTCGAGGAGTTCGAGGTCGAGGAGGACCGCTCGCTCGAGCCGGTGCGCAGCATCCTGAAGAACCCGCAGACCCCGCCGCCGGGCACGCCCGACTGGAACATGGCGCCGAGCAAGCAGGCCCCCGTCGTCCTCACCCGGGTGCCGCGCGAGCAGAAGGAGGAGGGGTATGACGGGGAGCCGGCGCCCGTCCGCCAGCTCCGCCTGCTGACGTGGGGGCTCGTGCCGAGCTGGGCCAGGGACCCCAAGATCGGCACGCGGATGATCAACGCTCGGGCCGACACGGTGCTGGAGAAGCCGTCCTTCGCCCGGGCCGCAGCCGCGAGGCGGTGCCTGGTGCCGGCGCAGGGCTGGTACGAGTGGCAGAAGTCGCCGGTGGCCACCGACGCCAAGGGCAAGCCGCGCAAGCAGCCGTTCTTCACCCGTCGCGCCGACGGCGACGTGGTCGCGTTCGCCGGGCTCTACGAGTTCTGGCGCGACAAGGACGTCGCCGACAAGGACGACCCGGACGCGTGGCTGACGACGTTCACGATCCTCACGACCGACGCCGAGCCGGGGCTCGACCGCATCCACGACCGGCAGCCGCTGGTGCTCGAGCGCGAGGACTGGGCCACCTGGCTGGACCCGACGATGACCGACCTGGCGGAGGTCGGCCGGCTCCTGGCGTTCGAGCGGCCGGGGAGGTTCGAGGCGTACCCGGTCGGCGCTGCCGTGTCGTCCAACCGCAGCAACGGTCCCTCCCTCATCGAGCCCGCCGGCCTCGACGAGCTCGACGGCGTCGTCGACCCCATGACGGGGGAGATCATCGGCACCGGCGGCCACGGGGCGCCCGGCGATGGCGGCCGGAACCCCGCATGACGGGCCGCACGACCCGCACCGAGGTCGAGACACCGATGGGTCCTGCGCGGGTCCACCTGAGCCGGCCCGCCGAGGTGCGTGGGGTGCTGGTCCTGACGCACGGCGCGGGTGGAAGCCTCCGAGCCCCCGAGTTCGCGCCGCTGAGGGAGACGCTCGTCGCCGACGGCTGGGCCGTGGCGCTCGTCGAGCAGGCGTGGGTCCTCGCCGGGCGCAGGATGCCGCCGCAGGCGCCGACCCAGGACCCGGCCTGGCTCCCGGTCGTGGAGTGGCTGCGCTCCGGACGCCGCAGGCTGGGCGGGACCCTCGTCGTCGGTGGCAAGAGCAACGGCGCGCGGGTCGCGTGCCGCACCGCCCACCTGTCGGGGGCCGACGGCGTCCTGTGCCTGTCCTTCCCGCTGCACCCGCCCGGGCGGCCCGACGTGTCACGGGCGGAGGAGCTGCGCACCCCGGTCGAGCACGGCATACCGCTGCACGTGGTCCAGGGGCGCACCGACCCGTTCGGCACGCCGGCGGAGGTGCGCGCCGAGCTGCCGGACCCGGGTCTGGTGAGCGAAGCGACCGGCGGGCACGCGTTCCCGAGGAACCCGGCCGACGTCGTCGCCGACGTGCGCTCCTGGCTCGCCCGCGAGTGGTCGGTCCGCTAGCCGCGACCTGCCCCGGCCCCCGCGCCCCTGCCGCCTCCGAAGCCACCGCCGCCGAGACCACCGCCGAAGCCGCCACCGCCGCCCAGCCGGCCGAGCCCGGTCAGGGTGTTGGTGGGCAGCGGGACCGACGGGTCGGCCAGCAGCACCCGCTGGCCCTCCCGCAGGCCGGTCAGCACCTGGGTCGTCGTCGGCCCCGAGGTGCCGAGGGTGACCCGGCTCGTGGTCTGCGTGGTGCCGGAGACGACCGTGAGGGTGCCGGATGCCGGGCCGGTCATCGTCAGCGCGGAGTTGGGGACGACGAGCACGTGCCGAGCCGAGGCTGTCGTCACCGCGACCGTGGCGACCGACCCGCTGTCGAGGTCGGACGCGGGGCCGGGGACGCTCACGACGACGGCGTACGTCACCGTGGCGCTCGTGCCGCCGGTCGTGCTGGGCAGCAGGCCGATGGCGCTGACCTGGCCGGGGTGTGCGGTGCCCGACGCCGCGGTCACGGTGGCGGGCTGACCGACGCGGACGGCGGCGATGCGGGTCACCGGCACGTTCACGGTCACCGTGGCCCCGCCGTCGCCGAGGATGGTCACGCCGCGCCCGGTGCTGGAGGCACCGACGGTGTAGCCCACCGCGCCGACGACACCGGACTGCGGTGCCGTGAGGGTCGCTCCGTCCCGGGCCTGCTGGGCCTCGGTGAGGGCGACCTGGGCCGAGGCGATCGCTGCCTGGTCCTGGGCCTCCCGGCTCGCCAGGGACGCGGCCGAGGCCGCGGTCGCCCCCGTGCCGCTCGCGCCGCTCGCGCCGGACGAGGCCGAGCGGGTGGACCCCGCGGCGCTGGCCGCACCGCTCGTGGCCCCGGCGGAGCGCGACGTCCCGGACGTCGAGCCGGAGGCGGAGGTGGTGCCCGCCGAGGAGGAGTGGCCGCTCGTGCTTCCACCCGTGGTGCTTCCCGAGCCACCCGGTCGCGAGCCACCGCCCGCGCCGCTGGCTGCAGAGGCGGCTCCCTGCAGGGCCTTCTCCCAGGCGGCGATCCCCTGGTCGACGGTCGCCTGCGCCTGCGCGACGGCATCCTGTGCCTGCGCGACGGCCACCTCACCCTGGTGGGCGGTGGCCAGGGCAGCGGCACACGCCGCCAGCTGGTCGGCGGTCGGGGCACCCGCCCCCGTGGTGCCTGTGGGGGAGGACGTCACGGTGGTGGTGGGGGAGCTCGTGGGAGCAGTGGTGGGGGAGCTCGAGGGAGCGGTGGTCGGGGAGCTCGTGGGAGCGGTGGTCGGGGAGGTGGTGGGGGAGCCCGTGGGTGCCGGCGAGCCCCCGTGACCGGTGGGGGAACCGGCGGTGGCGAGCACCGGGGCGCACGCGGTCGTGGCACCGGCCAACGCTGCCGTGGAGGCCGCCAGCTCGCGTGACGCATCGCCCTGCGCGCGGCGTACGGCCGTCTCGTCGCGGGTGACCGCCGCCTGTGCCGCAGCGGTCGCGGGGCTCGACGGCAGGCCTGGACCCGACCCCGGGGAGACGCCTGTCGTCCCGGACCCCGACCGGCCACCGGAGGTCCCGGACGCCCCGCTCCCGGAGGCGCCGGCACCCGAGCCGCCCGAGGCCGACGACCCGCCCTGGCTTCGGCCCGTGCCCGCGGCCGAGCCGCTGGAGCCGGCTGTGCCGGAGCTGCTTGCGGTCCCCGACCCGGCGGTGCGGGGTGCCGTCGAGCCGCCCGACCTGGAGCCACCCGCACCGGAGCCACCCGCACCGGAGGTGCCCGTTCCTGAGCCGGAGCCGCCGGTCCCCGCGGCGGCCGGGGAGGAGCTGCCGCCGGACTCGTCGGACGCCAGCTGGGCCTGCGCCCTGGCCAGCTGCGCGCGCGCCTGGAGCACCGCGGCGTCGAGGTCGGTGGGGTCGAGACTGGCCAGCACCTGACCGGCCGAGACGCGCTGGCCCACGGTCACCGCCACCGACGCCACGGTGCCGCGTGTCGAGAAGGCCGCCGTCGACTGCGCGGCGCGGGCGACGCTGCCGGACAGCACGAGCTGCTGCTGCACGTCCCCCAGGCCGGCGACAGCGGTGCGCAGGCCGGGCCCGGACGCCGAGGCCCTCGTCACCGCGAAGGCGGTCCCACCGCCGACCACGGCGAGCACGAGGACGGCGGCGGACGTCCGTCGCGCGACCCGCGCCGTCCGGGTGTCAGCCACGGCCGGCCCCGGCGCCCGTGCGGCCGAGGCCGGTGCACTGGCCACCGACGGCAGGACGCACGGTGATGGCAGTGGCCGCGATCGCCCCCGTGGAGTCGGCCCGGCCGCGCGCGGTCACGCAGGTGCCGACCGTCGCGGCGGCGGCCGTGGCCGGCACGGTGGTCGTGTACGTCGTCGCAGCGGTCGTCGTGACCGTCACGGTCCGTGGCGAGGATCCGGTGGTCGCGGTGGCGGTGCCGGCGGCCCCGCGCTGCGGGATCGTCGCGGTCACCACGAAGCTGCCGGAGCCCACCGAGGCGACGGTCCCCGCGACGCCGAAGCCCCCGCCGAAGCCGCCGCGGCCGGGACCTCCGGTCCGCGTCGCGTCCGGGCGCGCGCTGCCCTGGCCCGCGCCTGCGCCCTGACCCGGGCCCCCGCCGCGGCCACCGAAGGCTGCCGCCACCGAGCAGGTGCCCTTGACCGGTGCGGAGACCATGACCGACGCGGCCACGAGCTGGGTCGCCGGGGCGGAGGACCCCGCCTGCTGGCTGCTGCGGACCTGGACGCACGAGCCGACCTTCACGGCCGCGACCGTCGTCGGGACGACACGCGTGAACGTCGTCCCGGCGGCCCAGGTGACGGCGGTCTGGCTCGAGGCGTCCTGCACCTGCAGGGTCTGTCCCTGGACGGCCGCGACGAGCCCACTGACCCCGGGGAACCGTCCCTGGCCGCCGCCTGGACCGCCCGTCGGCGGCACTGCCGACGCCGTGGTGGAGGCCGAGGACGCCGAGCTGCCGGCGGCGCTGCTGCCGCAGGCGGCCAGCACCAGGGCCGCACAGGCGAGGGCGGTGACCCGCAGGGCGTGGGTGCGCAGGGGGGTGCGACGGTGGGTGGTGCGGGATGCGGTGGAGGTCATGTCGGGCTCCTGGGGGGAAGGGCTCACTCGCTGCGGAGGGCGTCGATGGGGGCGAGACGGGCGGCGCGGGCGGCCGGGTACACGCCGGCGGCGATGCCGATGGCCACGGAGATGGCGAGGGCGACCACGGCGACCAGGGGCTGCACCGTCACCGGCTGTCCGATGGCCCCGGGGAGCAGGCGGGCGCCGACGTACCCCACGGCGAGCCCGAGCAGGCCACCGGCCAGCCCGAGCACGCTCGCCTCGGTGAGGAACTGCCGCCGCACCGCGCCCGGGGTGGCACCCAGCGCCTTGCGCAGCCCGATCTCCCGGATCCGCTCGGTGACCGAGACGAGCATGATGTTCATGACCCCGATGCCGCCGACCAGCAGCGAGATGGCGGCGATGCCGCCGAGCAGGATCGTGAGCGTCCGGGCCGTCGAGGTGGCGGTGGAGACCAGGGACGCCTGGCTGCTCACCGTGTAGTCCGCGGTGGCCGCCGTGACGTCGTGCGAGACCGCGAGGGCGTGCTGCGCCTCCTGGTATGCCGCGGAGAGCGTGTCCTGCGACGCCCCCTCGAGGTAGATCGTGCTGACGGAGGAGGTGTTGGCGCTCGTGGAGAGCCGCTGCGCGAAGGTGGTGGACGGGACCAGGACGACGTCGTCCTCGTCTGCGGTGGTGCTCGCGCCTGCGGATGCCAGGACGCCGATCACGGTCAGCTCGGTTCCCTGGACCGTGATCGTGCTGCCCACCGCCGGTCGCCGGCCGAACAGCTCGGCCGCCGTCGTCTGCCCGATCACCGCCACGGGGGCGGCGGCGTCGACCTCGGCCGCGCTGAAGAACCTGCCCTGCTGCAGGGTCCGCGCCCGCACCGTGGGCCAGGCCGTGGTCGTGCCCTCCACGGACGTGGTCCAGTTCTGGTCGCCGGCGAGGACGGACTGGTTCGTCGTCGTCACCGGAGCCACGGCGGCGACGTCGGGGGCGACCGTGCGGTCTGCGAGCATCTGCGCGTCCCGGACCGTCAGGGTCGACGCCGAGCCCCGTCCGCCCCGGATCCCGGTCGTGGTCGTGGTGCTCCCCGGCGTGACGATCAGCAGGTTGGAGCCGAGCTTGTCGATCTGCGCCTGGACCGACTGCTGCGCGCCCTGCCCCAGCCCGACGGTGAGCATGACCGCGGCCACGCCGATGAGGATGCCGAGGGTGGTCAGGGCCGAGCGGAGCCGGCGGTCGGAGATGGCCTCGACCGCAGAGCGGAGCGTCTCGGCGAAGGTCATGCCACGCCCCCCGTCGTCGCACCGACACCGACGTCGAGCCGGCCGTCCCGGATGTGCACGACCCGGGCCGCGCGCGCGGCGACCTCGGCCTCGTGGGTGATCAGCACGACGGTGCGCCCGGCCCGGTGCAGCTCGTCGAGCAGCGAGAGCACGTCGGCCGTGGCGACCGAGTCGAGGTTGCCGGTGGGCTCGTCCGCGAGGACGACGGCCGGGTCGGTGACGAGGGCGCGGGCGATGGCGACCCGCTGCTGCTGGCCGCCGGAGAGCTCGCCGGGCCGGTGGTCGACCCGGTCGGCGAGGCCGACGCGTTCCAGCGCGGTGAGGGCCCGGCGGCGACGCTCGCCGCCGGGCACGCCGGCATACGACAGGGGGAGGGCGACGTTGCGCCACGCGGACAGGGTGGGGAGCAGGTTGAACTGCTGGAACACGAAACCGATGCGCTCGTTGCGGACCCGTGCGAGCTCGGCCTCGCTCATCGCGGCGACATCCTGGCCGGCGAGCAGGTACTGCCCGCCGCTGACGACGTCGAGGCAGCCCAGGATGTGCATGAGCGTCGACTTGCCGGAGCCCGAGGGGCCCATGATCGCGACGTAGTCGCCCTGCGCGACGTCGAGGCTGATGCCGCGCAGCGCCGCGACCTCGACCGCGCCCGTCGCGTACGTCTTGGTGACCTCGCGCAGGCTCATGACCTCGCGCGCCTCCGTCGGCCGGGGTACGGGGAGCACCGGTCAGCCCCCGTTCCCACGTGCGCCGCCGCCGAAGCCACCGCCACCGCCGCCGAAGCCTCCGCCACCGCCGCCGCCGCCGCCGAAGCCACCGCCACCCCCGAAGCCGCCACCGCCGCGCCCGGTTGTGCCCGTGCCGTTGGTGGGGGAGAAGGTGAGCCGGCGGACGACGACCTGTTCGCCCGCGGTGAGCCCGGACAGCACCTGCGTCTGCGCGCCGTAGACGGTGCCCACCGTCACGGGGACCGTGGAGTCCTTGCCCCCTTGGCGCACGGTCACCGTCGCCCGGCCGCCCGCCTGGGACACCGCAGCGGTCGGGACGGTGAGCACGTTCTGGACCTGCTCGTAGATGATCCGCGTCGTGACGCTGGTGCCGGCGTAGAGGCCCGGCGGGTTGCCGGTGACGTCGATGGTGACCGGGAAGGCGGCGACCCCGCCGCTCGTCGAGGTCGCCATGACTCCGACGGTGCCGACGGTGCCGAACACCGGCTGGGTGGACCCCGTCGTGAGGACCTGCGCCTGCATGCCCGGCTTGATCTTGCCCAGGTCCGCGGCGGCCACCGAGGCGTCGACGACCCACGAGGTGGGGGAGATGACGACGACCTGGCCGGTGGCCGACGAGCCCGTTCCGCTCGACCCCTGGCCCGACGCCGACGCGCCGCCGGTCCCACCGGTCCCACCGGACCCGCCGGACCCGCCCGACCCGCCGACGGCTCCTGCCGAGGAGGCGCCGCTCCCGCCGGAGCCGCCTGCGGCGGAGCCGGACGACCCCGAGCCCGACGACGCCGCGACCGAGTCGCCGGGGGCGATCGAGACGGCAGCCACGACACCGTCCAGGGGGGCGGTGAGGGTGGCCGAGGCCAGGTTCGCCTGCGCCTGGGCCAGGGTGCCCTGCGCGGCGGCGAGCTGGGCGTTGGCCGATGCCAGCTGCGCCGACGTGCCGCTCGCCGCAGCGGTGGCGGCAGCCTCGGCAGCGGTGAGGTTCGCCTGCGCGACCGACACGGCTGCGCGCAGCGACGAGGGGTCTACCGTGGCCAGCACCTGGCCCCGGCTGACGTGCTGGCCGACCGCGACGCGGACGGAGGTCACCGTGCCGCCGACGGTGAACGAGAGGTTGGCCTGGTGGGCCGCCGCGAGCGTGCCGGTCCCGGACACCGACTCCTCGACGGGGCCGAGGGTGGCCGTGGCGAGGATCTCCGTGCCCGTCGCGGCGCCGGCGCTGGCGCCGGGCCGCAGGACGAGCCAGCCGCCCACGGCGAGGGCGGCCACGACGACCGCCGCGACCGTCAGCACCGGCCATCGGCGGGACCGACGGGATGAGGGCCGTGCCATGCGGGGTGCCTCCCGTGCTCGGCCGGAGGCGCAGGAGCGCGCGGCGCGGATCTTCGACGGCAGGAGCGTGCTCCCGGCGGCTGCACGCACGGTGGGAGAAGTCCATGAGAGACCTGTGGATCGCCCGGGCGTGAGGGAATGAGCCGCTGCGGGGTGTCGTTGACAACGGTGTTCCCCAACCCCTGCGGAGAGTGCCCGTGCCCACTGTCACCGATCGTCCGAGCCGTCGACGCGTCGACCTGACGCCGACGGGAGCGCTGGGCTTCTCCGCCCCCGTCGCCGAGCCTGTCCGTGCCCAGCACGGGCTAGGCTGGAGGGCAATGAGCGAGACACCCGACACCACCGTCGACGTGGCCACCGAGTCACCGGCCGAGCGGCAGGCACGCTTCGAGCGCGAGGCGATGCCCCTGCTCGACCAGCTGTACTCCGCGGCCCTGCGCACGACCCGCAACCCCGCCGACGCCGAGGACCTGGTCCAGGAGACCTACACCAAGGCGTTCGCGGCGTTCCACCAGTACAAGCCCGGCACGAACTTCAAGGCGTGGATGTACCGCATCCTCACCAACACCTACATCAACAGCTACCGCAAGAAGCAGCGGGAGCCCCAGCAGTCGGATGCCGCGGAGATCGAGGACTACCAGCTCGCCCGCGCCGAGTCGCACACGTCCACCGGACTGCGCTCGGCCGAGGTCGAGGCCCTCGACCACCTCCCCGACACGCAGGTCAAGCGCGCGCTGCAGGAGCTGCCCGAGGACTTCCGGATGGCCGTGTACCTCGCGGACGTCGAGGGCTTCGCCTACAAGGAGATCGCGGAGATGATGGACACCCCGATCGGCACCGTCATGTCACGCCTGCACCGTGGCCGGCGCCAGTTGCGTGAGCTGCTCACCGAGTATGCCGCCGAGCGCGGCTTCGCGACCCAGGGCGCGGACCGATGAGCGCCGGCGACTGCGGCCGCAAGGTCGGCGAGGACCCCGCGTCGGGCACCGACTGCTCGGAGGTGCTCCACCGTGTCTACGAGTACCTCGACGGCGAGATGACGGTCGATGACACGGAGAAGATCAAGCAGCACCTCGACGAGTGCGGCCCGTGCCTCAAGGAGTACGACCTGGACCAGGCGCTCAAGGCCCTGGTGAAGCGGTCGTGCGAGTGCGAGGAGGCGCCGGTCGAGCTGCGCTCCCAGATCGTCGCGCGGATCACCACCCTGAGGTACCAGATCAGCGAGTAGCAGCAGCGGCCGGGCGCCTTCCCGGACGCACGAAGCGGGCGGTTCGACCAGGTCGAACC